>VFKM01000105.1 GCA_009885545.1 Flavobacteriales bacterium | reverse complement strand
TGTCAAACAGATCCGCCAATTCTCGAATGCGTTTCAGTTCCATTACATCTTCTAATTCAATTTTTTCAGCTTTGATGAGGTAAGCAAAATGCCCGTAAATTGTTGTTTTTGATAATTGACGCGTTTGAGCAATTTCATCCACAGTTTGTCCATCATGCAACAAGGCTAACGTTTGATCTTGTGTTGAACGCTTTTCTGTTTTTTCTTTAGGAGTCTTTTTACTGATTTTTATTCGAGATTCGTTTTCATCATCGTAAGCCATGTCCATCAAAGAAGGATTTTGTCTTTGTTCTTGCTGAATTGCTGCAAGTTTTGCGACTTTGTAATTTTTCAATTCAGTGTTCCAAACTACTTCTTTTGTAATTTCTCTTCCACCAGCAATCGACTCAATTAAAATGCGCGCTTTTTTAAGTTTGAGTATTGCAGCAGTCAATAATTCGTCAAGCTCTTCTAATTCTTCAGCGTATTGTTTTGTTTTTTTAACGCGGTACAATTCACCCATTTTCTTCAAATTTGAGGAAAGAACGGTATCCAATATTTTGAAAAAGTAAGTGTAGGCTGCCTGAACACGTTCATTCACGAATTCAAGATCTAATTTCCCAGACCTAAAAATTGTAGCAAGTTGATTTTGGAATTTTTTTGCTGGATCAACACTAGATTGAATTGATTGTGCTTGTAAAGTTACCCATGATTTATTTTTTCCTTTTTCACTTTTTGAACTTGCGTTTTTATAACTCGCTTCATGAATTGCCCATTGAGAGTTGAGCTCGTACCAATCAAAAGCTGCTGATAATGTGTCTAATAAAAATTTCTTGGTTCCATATTCTAAATGCGTTGAAAGTGAATTTTCATCTGCTTTATTCTCCGAATAGGCAACTACATTTTGATCATTCGTTAAACCATTCATCCGCATTGGTTTCAACAATACCAAGCCGTCTAATGAACGTAACCGAGATAAAGCAACATAGGCCTGTCCGGGCGCAAAAACGTCAGACACATCTAAAACTGCTTTGTCAAATGTTAATCCTTGACTTTTATGAACTGTAATTGCCCACGCCAATTTCAATGGATAATGGACAAAAGTGCCAAGTATTTGTTCTGTGATTTCACCCGTTTTTTCGTTTAATGAAAAGCGAATATTGTTCCATTCGTATTTCTCAACGACGATTTTTCTCTTTTCTTCCGGAAAGGAAACAATGATTTCACCGTCATTTAAAGAAGCAATCTTTCCCATTTTCCCGTTATAGAAACTTTTATCGAAGGAAAGGTCATTTTTAATGAACATCACTTGCGCTCCTACTTTCAATTCCATTTCTTGTTCGATTGGAAACAAATGTGGTGGATATTCGCCCGTTATTTCAGCTGGATATTTATAAGATTTTGCACTTAACGTTTTCAACGCTTTGGCATTCATTTCATCTGCCTTGGCATTATGGGTTGTCAATGTTATGTATCCTTCAGCATCAATTGAATTAAAATCTGGTTTTACATAGTGATTCAAAATGGTAACATCACTTTCAGTAATTTTATTGTCACGCAAATGGTTCAACACTTGAATAAAATCTTGATCTTGCTGACGATAAATAGTTGAAAGTTCAATGTATAATGGTTTCTGTTCTTGTAAAACACGTGCATTGAAAAAGAACATCCCTGGATAGTAATTTCTTAAAACACCCCATTCTTCTTGTTTTACAACTGGGGGCAATTGCAATAAATCTCCTATAAACAGCACTTGAACACCTCCAAATGGCTCATTGATTTTTCGTACATTTCTTAATGTCCAATCGATTGCGTCTAACATGTCAGCTCGCAACATACTCACTTCATCGATGATGAGCAATTCTAAGTTGCGCATCAAGTTCTGACGCTGCTTGTTCATTTTAAAATGATGCAATAACGTTTCCTTCGTTTCTAATTTAATAGAACTTGAAAATTGAGGTGCTCTGCCAAATTCAGGAATAAAACCACCAAATGGCAGTTGAAAAAAGGAATGAATGGTAACACCACCAGCGTTTAATGCAGCAATTCCTGTTGGTGCAACAGTAACAGCATTCTTATGAGTTGAAGAAATTATTTTTCGAAGTAAAGTCGTTTTTCCAGTACCTGCTTTTCCAGTTAAAAAAATCGACTGATTGGTTTGATTGATAAATCGTTCTGTAAATTCTGCCGGATTACTAATCTCAGCGGTGTTTTTTGTCATCATTGTATTGAAGATACGCAAAAAGTTGATTTCAACAAGCGTTTTTTAGAAGAATTGAAAATAATTATTAAAATGGAACTGATAGTTTAAAGTTTATAACTGATAGTTATGACGGGCAGGTAATAATTAAATTTTTTGTCCAAGAATTTCCACAAATTGAATTCGTGGAAATTTGTGAAATTCGTGGACATTAACTTTTTTTATTTTGATAGATATGACGTAAATGGCAACTATTCCTTTTTATATCTATTGATTGCAATTTTCTTAATTCCAATTATAGAGCATTCCACCTTTGATTGATTCTTCAAACGAATCGCGCATGCGTTCTAATTTGGCTTTTGCAACGGCGTCACCGTTTTTTGCTTTTTCTTTCAATTTGTAATAAATGTCCAACGAGTGACCAAACAAATCTTGTTCAAGCATATTTTTGATTGCGGTGATTTTGGCGTTGACTTCAATTAAATAATGTTCAACTTCACCCAATTCCGTTAATTCTTCTTTTGAAATTTCTTTTTTCCGTAACAATAAAGAATAACGCGGAAGCAATTCGTCCAAGATGGAGATAAATTGCTCTAGTTCCTTGTTTAAGGCTTCTTTACTTTGTTTAAAATCTTTCATTTTGACAAACGGTTAACGCAATATACAGATTAATTTGAAAGTCCAATTTTTTATAGAATAAATTAACAAATTGGTAATTCTATAAACCGTTATGTACATTTGTTCATATGTCTGGAATCTATCTTCATATCCCTTTTTGTAAGCAAAAATGCACCTATTGTGATTTCCATTTCAGTACTTCCTTTCGTGGTTATCGAGAGAAAATGATTGAAACAATGCGAGATGAACTGCTTTTAAGAAAAGATTATCTTACCGATAAACAGTTAAACAGTGTTTATTTTGGAGGAGGAACACCGAGTTTGTTAAGAGAAGAAGAATTTGTTATCCTTTTCGATACCATAAAGTCGAATTTCACTCTTTCCCCAGAAACAGAAATAACAATTGAAGCAAATCCAGATGATATAACAGTTGAAAATTTGGCGATTTGGAAGAAAATGGGGTTCAATCGACTTTCAATTGGCTTGCAATCGTTCAAAGAAGAAGATTTGAAATGGATGAATCGGGCGCATACTGTCTCAGAAGCGCAAAATTGTGTTGAGTTGGCTCAACAAAATGGGTTTACAAACATTAGTGTTGATTTGATTTATGGTTTGCCTGATTTAACGCAAGAGGAATGGGAAAATCATATCGAAACTGTTTTAAAAATGAATATTCAACATGTTTCAGCCTATTGTTTGACGGTGGAAGAGAAGACGGTTTTACATCATTTGGTTGAAACAAAAAAGATTAACCCTGTTGGGGAAGACGCTCAAAGTGAACATTTTTTATACTTGTCAAAACGATTAAAAGAAGCGGATTTTTTACACTATGAAATCTCGAATTTTGGTCTTCCAGGTTTTGAAGCAGTGCACAATTCAAACTACTGGAGAGGAAAAGCTTATTTGGGAATTGGACCTTCGGCGCATTCGTTCAATGGTACTTCTCGTCAGTGGAGTATTGCAAATAATTCATCATATATCAAGAGTTTTGGAAAGAATGACGAATGGTTTGAAATGGAAATTTTGACTCCAAAAGAACGTTGGAATGAATTTGTTATGACTGGTTTAAGAACATCATTTGGGGTTGATTTAGAGCAATTAGCAGCGATTTCCCAGATTACAACATCGTTTAATGATAAAGTTGCTCTTTTCACTGCGAATGGTTGGGTCTTGACAGATTCTAACAAACTATTTTTGAGAGATGAAGGTCGTTTGAAAGCTGATCATATCGCTTCCGAATTATTTATTGATTAAATTTACGATCCACACAAAATTTGAACTATGAGATTCTTATTATTTATTGTTGCTTTTCTATCGATTACAAATGCCTTCGGACAGAAAAAAATCATCGATCATACGGCTTATAACGATTGGAAGAAAAATGAAAATCAACAAGTTTCAAATGATGGAAAATACATTTCGTATGAAATAAATCCACATCGTGGCGACGGTTTTATGTATTTATACAATACCGAAACAGCGAAATTGGATTCTTTTCCGCGCTCAAAAGAAGCTAGGTTTTCTTTCAACAGTGATTATTTGGTTTTTAAAATTCAACCAGGTTTCGATACCTTGAGAAACTGTGAATTGAATAAAGTCGACAAGAAGAAATGGCCAAAAGATTCGCTTGGGATTTATTTAATTGCAAAAGATACGTTGATTAAAGCGTCATCATTGAAGTCTTTTTCGGTAGAAGAAGATAATAATTGGATGACTTATTTACTTGATGAAAATGAAATAAAAATTCCTGCTTCGAAAGGAAAGTCAACCCATTCGACAAGCTCAGGGTCTAAAAAGAAATCGGTTAAATCGAAGAAGAAAAAGACTGAAGTTGAATATAAATCTGATGGAAAAGTTCTTACCGCTTACAATCCAATTTCTGAAACCAAATACCAATACAAAGATGTAACTGATTTCAGTCTTTCAGATAAAGGCACATATATGGCTTTCATTGAGCATAAGAAGGAAAAAGTTGATTCGTTCCAATTGTTGACTTTGGATTTAAAAACTGGCACTACTGGTCGAATAGAACCAAAATTTTCTTCCATCAAATCTTTGTCTTTTGATGAAGAAGGAAAGCAATTAGCCTTTTTAACAAGTACGGATACAACCAAATTGAAAACGTATAATTTGAATTTGTACCAACTTGATTCGAAAATAAACAAAGTACTTGTCGATTCGACATCCACTGCTTTTCCAAAAGAAGAAGCAGTCTCTGATTATAGAACGTTGCTTTTTACAGAAGACAATAGGTTCCTCTACTTTGGTGTAACTAAACGTCCTGAAAAAGAAGAGAAAGATTCTTTATTGGAATCAGAAAAAGTTGATTTAGACATTTGGCATTATCGTGATACACGTTTACAATCACAGCAATTAATTGAACTAAAACGTGATCAGAAAAAAACGGATTTATATGTGTACCATTTGTTGGATGGAAAAATTTTGAAACTTTCAACAGATACATTAAACATTCGTCCAACTGAGAAACAACTTGGTGATTATCTTTTTGCCAGTTCTGATGAGCGTTATCAAATAGAAAATCAATGGGAAGTTCCAAATCTGGAAGACCACTACCGTATTTCATTACTTGATGGCTCAATTGAAATAATCAAAACAGCATGTGGTTTCGATGGAATTTTATCTCCTAAAGGAAACTATTACTCTTATTTCGACGGTAAAAAAGCAAATTATTATTTAATCGATTTGCAAACAAAAAAAGAAGTTTGCATGACTTGTTCTAGTGACAAGGTGAATTGGCAAGTGGATGTAAATGGAATGCCAATGACAGCAAGTCCGTTTGGTGTATTTGGTTATTCACCAGATGAAAAATCGATTTACATTCAATCTCAATATGATGTTTGGAATTATTCAATCGGTGAGAATAGATTAGAATCCATTACAAATGGTGAAGGGGTTCAAAAGAAAATTCGAATGCAACCAAAATTATGGTCAACCGACAGTTTGTATGTCGATTATGAAAATTTATACATCGAAGGATTTGATGAAAAAACCAAAGGAACACATTTGTTTAATATCATAGACCATGGTGATCATATGGACTTAGTTGAGAAATATTATACAGATCATACGATTTCCCTTTTAACAAGATCGAAAAATAAAGAGGTAATTGTATTTAGAAAAATGTCGCTTCAAGACTATCCTGAGGTACGTTTCTCAAAATCGTTTTTTGAATCAGAAAAAGTAATTTCATCCACAAATCCGCAGCAAAGTGAATTCAATTGGGCTAACGTAGAATTGATTAATTGGAAAAGCTATGACGGAATTCCATTGGAAGGATTGCTATACAAACCTGAAAATTTTGATCCAAGTAAAAAGTATCCATTGTTGATTTATTATTATGAGTTGTATTCCGATGATTTACACAATCATTATGTTCCAAAACCAACTGCATCTGTTATTTATCCAACAGAATATGCATCGGCTGGTTATGTTGTTTTTATTCCAGATGTTCGCTATAAAATTGGTCATCCAGCAAAATCTGCTTACGATTGTATCATGAGTGGAACGGACCGAGTTTTAAAACTTGTACCCAATATCGATTCCACAAAAATGGGTTTACAAGGACAAAGTTGGGGAGGTTATCAAACAGCACAATTGATTACAATGACTAAACGCTATGCCGCTGCAATGGCTGGTGCACCTGTTTCAAATATGTTTTCTGCTTATGGAGGCATAAGATGGGGAAGTGGAGTCAATCGGCAGTTTCAATATGAAAGAACACAAAGTAGAATAGGAAAAACGATTTGGGAAGCGCCTGAATTGTACGTTGAAAATTCGCCTTTATTTCACATTCCTAATATTACAACTCCTCTCCTAATAATGAGTAATGACAAAGATGGTGCTGTTCCATGGTACCAGGGAATTGAAATGTTTACCGGAATGAAACGATTAGGAAAGCCTTGTTGGATGTTAAATTACAATGGCGATGATCATAACTTGTTAGAGAATGCAAATCGCATTGATTTAAGTATTCGAATGCGTCAATTCTTTGATTATTATTTGTTGGATAAACCAGCGCCAAAATGGTTGATTGATGGAATCCCAGCGACTTTAAAAGGAAAAGAATTGCGTTATGAATAAATTGCGATTTTCTATTGTTTGTATTTTTTTAATCATCACGATTTTGAGCTTGATACCTCCAAAAAGTGGTGTAGAATTGCCAACAAATGATAAGGTAGGACATTGTTTGGCATATTTGGCATTTTCAATGAATTGTTGTTTGTTTTTTGATAAAGTCACAATTAAATTACTTGGTTTTTTACTAGCAATTTTAGCTTATAGTGTTTTAATTGAATACACTCAAGGCTTTATCGGTAGATCTTCATCAATTTATGATTTCATAGCGAATACTTCTGGCGTATTAACGTCTTTGATGATATTCACTATTTTTGGATCGCAAATCAAAGAAATATTAGTAAAAATCAAAGTAATTTCGCAGAGCAAAAAGTAAAAAATGGAAAAACTTCAGAATTTCATCGACGGAAAATATTGTGACCCAGTTGGTATACAATACATAGACAATTACGAACCTGCGACAGGAAAAGTTTATAGTTTGATTCCAAATTCTGATGAACGAGATGTTGAATTAGCAGTGAAAGCAGCTGAAAAAGCCTTCCCTATTTGGTCAGGAATGAGCGTTGAAGAAAGAAGTGAAATTCTGGTACGACTTTCTGAAGGGATTGAAAAACGGATGGATGAATTTGTAGCCGCCGAATCAAAAGATAACGGAAAACCACTTTCATTAGCAGCACATGTAGATATTCCGAGAGCAGTTTCAAATTTTCATTTTTTTGCGACTGGGATTATTCATTTTGCTTCCGAATCGCACTATATGGAAGGTGTTGGTGTAAATTATACCATTCGTAAGCCAATTGGAATCGTTGGTTGCATTTCACCTTGGAATTTACCCTTGTATCTTTTTTCATGGAAAATAGCTCCTGCTTTGGCTGCCGGGAATTGTGTGGTAGCAAAACCTTCTGAAATAACTCCTTACACAGCTTATTTGCTTGGGCAAGTCGCTAAAGATGCTGGAATGCCTGATGGTGTTTTAAATATCTTACATGGTTTAGGAGGAAGTGTTGGTGATGCAATTGTAAAACACCCGAAAATTAAAGCTATTTCATTCACTGGCGGCACGAAAACAGGCGAATACATAGCTCGAACTGCTGCTCCAATGTTTAAAAAGCTTTCTTTAGAATTAGGAGGAAAAAACCCTAACATCATTTTTGCAGATTGTGACTTTGACGATATGTTGAGCACAACTTTGCGTTCTTCTTTTGCAAACCAAGGTCAAATTTGTTTGTGTGGTTCACGCATTTTTGTTGAACGTTCAATCTACGATAAATTCAAAACTGCATTTGTAGAAAAAGTTTCAAAAACAATTGTTTCAAATCCTACAGACCCAAAAGCAAAATTAGGTGCTGTCGTTTCTCAACCACATATGGAAAAAGTGCTTTCATTTGTTGAATTAGCGAAAACAGAAGGTGGAACAGTTCTCACCGGAGGTGAACGGGTTATTTTAGATGCGCCTTATGAAAGCGGTTATTATTTGCGTCCAACAGTCATTGAAGGATTAGCTTATGATTGCCGAACAAACCAAGAAGAAATTTTTGGACCAGTTGTTACAATTACTCCTTTTGACACAGAAGAAGAAGTATTAATGATGGCGAATTCAACACAGTATGGATTAGCCGCAACATTATGGACCAGTGATTTGAAAC
>VFKM01000103.1 GCA_009885545.1 Flavobacteriales bacterium | reverse complement strand
TATTCCCATCAGCCTATAGTAGAGATCTTCTCTAAATCTCCCGTTTTTCACTTCGTCTTGAAGATTGCGGTGAGTGGCAATAATTATTCTCAAGTTCAATGGGATTAATATATTTGACCCTAATCTACTTATTTCCTTTTCTTGAAGTACACGCAATAATTTGGCTTGCATATTTAGATCCATTTCCCCAATTTCATCAAGAAATAGAGTTCCGTTATTGGCTTCTTCGAATTTCCCAATTTTTAAATTATCAGCACCTGTAAAAGCCCCTTTTTCATACCCAAACAATTCACTTTCAATTAATTCCTTTGGAATCGCAGCGACATTAATAGCTATAAATGGTTTTTTTATTCTATCCGAATTAAAATGTACAGATTTTGCTGCTAATTCTTTTCCTGTGCCCGTTTCTCCAGTGATCGTTACTGTAATGTTTGTTTTGGTTGTCTTTTCTAAAAGATTATGAACTTTCTTCATAGGTTCACTTGAACCTTTCAAATATTTTTGAAAATTATATTGATTAGCCACACTTGAACTAAGAAGTTCAATTTCTTTAAATAAATTTTGTTTTTCAATTGCTTGGTGAACTATGTGCCACAATTTTTCCATTGCTGCAGCATCTTTTATTATGTAGTCATATGCGCCGAATTGGAGCATTTCTAATGCTGTAACTATCAATTCTTGCGATGATAAAACAATGACAGGAATATTCGGATATTCTTGTTTAATCTTTTTCAATAATTCCAATCCAGAAATATCAGGTAATGAATGATCAAGAGTAATTATTGTTGGTTTTTCGTGAAGCTTATTTAAAAAGGATTGACCATCAAGAAAAATAGTTATTTCAAATTCCGAATCCATTGAAAGTTTGTGATTCATCATTTTTGAATAGAACACATCATCTTCAACAACAAATATTTTTGTTTTTCCCATTTTAGGTATTTTTTCCCAAATTAGGATTTTCTTCAAATTATTCAAAAATATTTTCAACTAAATGAATATTTCTTGCTTTTCATTGTTTAAACTGTGCATTAGAACTGAAAAAATAGAATTTACATGGAATTTTTTAAACTGAATTAAGTGTCGAAAGTTTAAATAATGGATAAAATCCTTTGTAATTTTATCGAATGGAAAAATACACCAATGCGCTAATTCATGAATCCTCTCCTTATTTATTGCAACACGCTCACAATCCAGTAAATTGGGTTTCATGGTCTGATGAGGTTTTTGAAGAAGCAAAACTTCAAAATAAAATGGTGCTAGTGAGTGTGGGCTATTCAGCATGTCATTGGTGTCATGTCATGGAACATGAATGTTTTGAAGATGAAGAAGTAGCTGCGTTAATGAACAAGTTTTTTGTTTGTATCAAAGTTGATAGAGAAGAACGACCAGATGTTGACCAAGTGTACATGTCAGCAGTTCAATTAATGACCCAAAAAGGGGGTTGGCCCTTGAATTGTTTCACCTTGGCTGATGGCCGACCAATTTATGGAGGAACTTATTTCCCTAAAGATCAATGGATGCATATTCTGCGTTCTTTGCAGCACACTTTTGAAAATGACCTTGAAAAGGTGGAAGAATACGCAGAACATCTGCATGAAGGGGTTAAAAATAGTGAGCTTATTAATGAGGCTAAAAAAGTTGAATTCTTTTCTGAAGAAAAATTACATGAATTAGTTCTTCGTTGGTCAAGGAGTTTTGACTCCATGGAAGGCGGCGAATCTAGAGCTCCAAAATTTCCATTACCCAATAATTATGAATTTTTACTGCATTATGGTGTGAAATACCAAAATGAAAAGGTCTTAAAACATGTTGAATTGACCTTAGATAAAATGGCAATGGGAGGAATATATGATCAAATAGGAGGTGGGTTTACCCGATATTCGGTTGATATGCTATGGAAAGTGCCGCATTTTGAAAAAATGCTTTATGATAATGGTCAATTACTTACTTTGTACTCAGAAGCATATAAATATTATAAAAAACCACTGTATAAGCGAATTGTTTATCAAACGATAGAATGGTTACAAAGAGAAATGCTTACCAAGGAAGGCGCTTTTTATTCTGCATTAGATGCCGATAGTGAAGGAGACGAAGGAAAATTTTATTGCTGGAATAAAGAAAATATGAAATTAGTTCTTGGAGATGATTTCGATTGGGTTGCTGATTATTACAACATGAATAATCGGGGATATTGGGAAGAAGAAAAATACATACCATTACGAACTGAAACTGATAGTTCATTTTCACATAAAATGAATTGGTCGGAGCAAGAATTTGAGTCGAATACCTCTAAAATCAATCAAAAATTGTTAGACGAGCGAAGCCACCGCATACGACCTGGTACGGATGATAAATGCTTGACTTCCTGGAATGCAATGACAATTAGAGGTCTTTGTCATGCCTATTCGGCGTTTGGCGAAGAAGAATTTCTGCATTTGGCAGTAAAAAACGCAAAATGGATAACAAACAATCAATTAAACGAAGAAGGGAATTTATATCGTACATATAAAAACGGCGAATCAAGTATAAATGGTTTTTTAGAAGATTATGCGCATGTTATTTCAGCTTTTATTGAGTTGTATCAGGTTACTTTTGAAGCCGACTGGTTGGATCATGCAAAACGATTGGCAGAATTTACAATTATAGAGTTCCAAGATGAGAATAGTAAAATGTTTTTTTTCACATCAAATTCTACAAAATTAATTGCTCGGAAAATGGAATTGAATGACAATGTTATACCCGCGAGCAATTCTGTTATGGCAAATAATTTATTTCAATTAAGCCAATTTTATCAAAATAAAACCTTTAAGTTTTTTGCCGAACAAATGCTTTCAAATGTGTATGATGGTATGGAAATGTATGGTTCAGGATATTCTAATTGGGGAACTTTATTGTTGAACGTAGTGGATGATTTTTACCAACTTTCAATTATTGGAAACGATTACCAAACACTTAAAATAAAATTGCAAGAGAATTATTTACCAAATGTCCTATTTGCTGGAGGAAATGATAATGGTTTATTAATTCCTGTTTTAGCAGGAAAAAAATGTAAAAGCGAAACATTTTTTTATCTGTGCAATGAAGAAAATTGTTTAGAGCCCACAAATAACTATGATGAAGTAATTCGAATAGTTATCCAATAAGGATTATTGAAAAGAAATTTTTCAAAAAGTAAAATGTGGACTAGTTTTTGCGTTTTTTGCAATGTGAAATATCTCTTATTCTTTTTTCTTTCTCCTAATTTTCTGTTCTCACAAATGTTGGACAACAGAAATGGAAATGCATTTACCGACAAACCTTTTTTTAATCAAGAGTTTATTCGAGAAAACAAGATTCATTTTTTAAACGGACAATTCACCTATAAAAAACCTGGTGATATGATGCGCGTTACCGAATATCGATATATCTATGAATTCGATTCTTTAGGGCTATTAATTGCATCCTTTGAAACAAGAAAAGATGATGGAAGTATTGATACAACATGGAATAAGTACTCTTACTCTAAAGAGAACTTAGTCTTAGAGCATAAAAAAGGAGATGGCAAAGGATTTACGTCTACTATGTATGAATACGATTCTTTAAATAATAGTGTAAGAGAAAGCTTTGTTAGAGAATATGTTGATAGTTTAGGTATGAATCAACGAACTATTTTGAATTCAGAGTCAATGATTTATACGCAGTTTGATCGTCAAACAAAAAAAACAGTTTACAACAGTTATAATTTGCCTTACATAGATGAGTTTTATTATTACAATGAGATGGGTTATTTAATTGAACACGTTCAACGATTAAAAATGACATCAGCGGTGTACACTAAAAAATATGAATACAATGAAAAGGGGTTTATTTCAAGTATCAAAACGTTTGAATTAGGTATTGAATTGCCTACCGAAGAATTGAATTATCTCTATGATGAAAATGGAAATTTATTAGAAAAGCACTATTACAGAAATGGTGTTTTTATTACCGAAATTGAAATGATTTATAATGAAAAAAGTAAATTATTAACATACGTCCTCACGCGTGATGTAGCAACACAATTTATTATGATTTTAGCGTTCAAAGATTACGTGTTTTATTAAATAAAATCGAATTTGATTTATTTAATTTTTCCATTAATTGTGTTCTCAATGGTATCGTCAATCGATCGAAAATTAAATGAAAGTTGAGAAATAACTTTACTACTGTCATAAGTCATAAAATTATATGCTGATTGGGAGCTGGCTTTAGTTAACATTGCATCCTTATTACTGAAAAGTGAGAAAAACCAAGATAGGCGCCAGACAATAGCTGCTAACCATTTTGGAGTATTAATCGTGGGAGGCTTTTTACCTAATCTCAATGCTATTTTTTCCATTAAAACCTTAAAAGGGACGTTATCTCCAACACATAAAAAACGTTTGTTTTTGATATCACTTTGTGTAAGCTGAACCATTATTTGTGCAACATCTCTCGCATCTACAAAGCCATTTTGACCACTTGTATAAAATCGAAGGCCATTTTGAACCGTTCGGAATATTGTTAATGAACTTTCATCCCAATTTCCTGCACCAAAAATTACAGATGGATTAACAATTACACAATCAAGTCCTTCTTCTACTCCTCTCCAAACTTCTTTTTCACCAGAATACTTTGAAATTGAGTAACCGTTAGTCTCAGGCGATTGTTTCCATTTGGTTCGCTCAGTTGTAATCTCACCGCTTTGACCTCCAATAGCCGCGGTAGAACTAACGTAACACAATTTATTCACCTTGGATTCAAGACAGGTATTTACAATATTGGCAGTTCCCTCTCTATTGATTTTGATTAATTGATTGAAATGCCTTTTTGAAAATGACACAAGACCCGCACAATGATAAACGATATCAATATCTATAAAACATTCATTCAAACTAACAATGTCTAAGATATCAGCCTCAACCCATTGAATTTTTGAAAATAAGACTTCATAATCACCAGGCGAATAATATTTAAAGAGAGATTTAACTTGTTCAATTCTAGCTTCATCTCGGTAAATTGAACGAATTGGCTCATTATCTTGTGCTAATCGGAATAATAAATGACTTCCTAAAAGACCTGTACCACCTGTGACTAAAATCATATATTCAAAAATACTATCTTTAAAGTGAATGGAAGTTTATTCCTTGCATTAAAATGAACAACTTTTAAAAAAAGCTATTTTTAATCTATTTTCAACTCAATCATCGGATCCCAATAATGTGACTTGAAGTTTTGAATTTGATCTTTCATAACTTCAATTCCTTCAGCTTTTAATTTTTCCTCCATTTCGGTAATAGAGCCAAAATGAAATTTACCGGTTAATAGCCCAATTCTATTTACAACTCTATGTGCTGGAACATCAGGTATTTTGTGTGCAGCATTCATAGCCCATCCTACCATTCTACTTGATTTTGAACTTCCAAGATATTTTGCAATTGAACCATATGAAGTAACTCTACCTTCTGGTATTAAGCGTACAACGTCAAAAACAGATTGAAAGAAATCTATGTGTTTATCGTTAATTGAAGTAACCATTAAAATTTATCATTTTCATTGTCTAAATTAAACAAAAATGAATTTCAATCCATGGCCGTTTTAATTTAATTCATATTACTAATGAAAATAGAGTGTTTAAGAATGAAGAGTTAAAAAATCAAATTATATTGTCATATTAATTTTTGCGCTTTTATTTTTTTTTCTATCTTAGCCTCTCTAAAGCTAGAACTATGAAAAGAAAACTAAAAGTTGTCTTAATGGCAACTTTCGCCCTTGTGTTGAGTTTCTCCTCTCAATCACAAAGTTATGTGTCCATGATGGGCAATCCCAATTCAAATTTTTACCAAATTCAAGATAGTTTCAATGCATATTGGAACGGAAGAACTATTGAAAGAGGGAAAGGTTATAAGGCTTTTCGAAGATGGGAAGCCTATATGGAACCACGAGTTTATCCTACTGGTAACTTAACCATTCCTTCGCAGACATATGAAAATTATGTTGAATGGAGTAAAACCAAAAGCAAGAGTAAAGGTGGTACTAGTCTTGTAAAATCTGTTGCCGGTAATTGGGTGTTATTAGGTCCTGTTGGAAAACCAGGAGGTGGAGGTGCAGGTCGTATTAATTTTATTCGTTTTGACCCTGTAACTTCAACCACAATGTTTGTTGGTGCTCCTGATGGTGGTTTGTGGAAAACAACAAACGGTGGAACGAGTTGGACTACTAATACAGACCAACTTGCTGTTATTGGTTGTTCAGACATTGCAATTAACCCTGCAAATAATCAAATTATGTATTTGGCAACCGGTGATGGTGACGGAGGTGACACGTACAGTACTGGTGTACTAAAATCAACTGATGGAGGAGCAACATGGGTTGCAACAGGCCTTGCGTGGACTGCTAATCAAGGTAGGACAATTAGTCGGCTTCTCATAAATTCAACAAATCCATTAATAGTTATGGCATTTGGTAGTACTGGAATTTGGAGAACGACAGATGGAGGAACTACTTGGGCACAACCGACAGGTACCTTCACAGGAATAAAGGATGCAGAATTCAAACCAGGTGATGTAAATACAATTTATGCAGCTGGAACAACCTTTAGAAAATCTACAGATGGCGGAGCTACTTGGGGAGCAGCTATTACGACAGGTTTAACAGGTATCGGTCGTTTATCAATTGCAGTTACAGCGGCTAATCCTGCGTATGTATACGTTTTAGGGTCAAGAGCTACTGATGATGGTTTTCTTGGTTTGATCCGATCAACAGATAGCGGCACGTCATTCACTACAAGAATGGCTTCAACAGCTACAAATAATATTTTGGGCTGGGATAATGGATCAGATGCTGGTGGTCAAGGATGGTATGATCTAACAATTGCCGCTTCTCCAACCAACGCAGAGGAAGTATATACCGGAGGAGTGAATATTTGGAAAAGCACCAACGGAGGAACATCATTTACACTGAATACACACTGGTTTGGTGGCTATAGTAAGCCAAATGTACATGCTGATATTCATGACATCGTATTTTTACCCGGATCAGGCACAACCGTTTATTCTGGTAATGATGGGGGAGTTTATAGAACAACTAATTCAGGAACTGCATGGTCCGACATAAGTGCGAATCTTGCGATTGCCCAGCAATATAGAGTCGGACTTTCGTCTAGTAATGTAAGTTTATTGGTAACTGGTCATCAAGACAACGGGACAAATAAAATGAATGGTACTACTTGGACAGAAATTTATGGTGGTGACGGGATGGATTGTTTTATAGACAGAACAAATAACAACAACATTTATGGGTCTTATGTATATGGAGAATATTATCGTTCTACTGATGGAGGGACCAATTGGACTGCTATAAATACTGGATTACCAGCAGGTGATTGGTTATGTGCATGGCACCAAGATCCAGTGACAGCTACAACTCTGTATGCAGGAGGAAGAGCAGCATTATATAAAACAACGAATTCTGGAACTGGATGGACTGCAATGGGAACACCAACTGGATCTGGTAATATTATTGAGTTTGAAATTGCGCCAAGCAATAATCAAATAATATATGCGCTTAAAACAGGTACAAATGCTGTTTCTAAATCAATTAATGGCGGTACATCTTTCACTAGTGTTTCAACCGGATTACCTACAACTGTTGCGCCAACTGACATAGCGATTTCAAATACAGACCCAAATATTGTATTTGTTACCTATTCTGGTTATGGGTCTACTTCAAAAGTCTTTAAGTCAATTAATGGCGGAACTAGTTGGACAAATCTCTCGACGGGATTACCAAACATTCCAATGAACACAATAGTATATTCAAATGGTTCTGTTGATAATGGAATTTATGTAGGAACAGATGTTGGCGTATATTATAAAGATAACATTACCAATTGGGTAGCCTTTAATGTTGGTCTTCCTAATGTAGCAGTTAGAGATTTAGAGATATATTATCCAACAAATAGATTAAGAGCTGCAACATTTGGTCGTGGAACTTGGGATAGTGATCTATATACTGCAGTAGCCGCTGTTCCTGTTGCAAGTTTCACCCCTTCATCAACAACGATTTGTGTAGGGCAATCTGTAACGTATACAAATACTTCATCAGGAATACCTACATCCTACTCATGGACATTTGCTGGTGGAACTCCTTCAACATCTACTGCTACAAATCCTACAATTACTTATAATACTGTTGGGACTTTTCAAGTTGATTTAACCGCAACAAATGCTAGCGGATCGAATACGCTTTCTCAACCAAATTATATCACTGTTATTGGGGGATCTGGCTCAGCATTACCTTTGTCTGAAGGGTTTACTCTTGCCACTTTTCCTCCAACGAACTGGCCATTGATCAATCTGGATGCAGGTGCGACGACATGGGCAAGAAATGCTACTATTGGATTAGCACCAACCGCAGGAAACTCAATGTGGTTTGATAATTTTGCGTTTAATGATTCAGGGAATTCAGATGAGCTTAGAACGCCGAGACTTAATTTTCAAAGTTTGTCAAGTGCTCAAATGACATTTGATGTCGCTTATGCTCCTTATGACGCGACTTATTTTGATGGATTAGAGGTTTTGATTTCAACGGATTGTGCTCAAACCTTTACTTCTGTGTATTTAAAATCTTCAACAGTTTTGGCAACAGCCGCAGCTCAGACTACTGCTTTTGTTCCTACATCTGCCCAATGGAGATCAGAAACAATAAATTTGACGCCTTATATAGGTCAACAGAATGTCGTTATTGCTATACGAAATCTTGCCGGCTATGGGAATAATTTATATGTTGATAATATTAACATTACAGGTGTAGCAGTTGCGGCGGCTCCTGTCGCAAGTTTTACGTCATCACCAGGATCACCCGTTTGTACAGGTCAAGTTGTAACGTACACGAGTACCTCTACGAATTCTCCTACTTCATATAGTTGGACATTCGCAGGCGGCACACCTGCAACGAGCACGGCTGCAACGCAAACAGTAACATATGCTGCCGCTGGAACATATAATGTTTCTTTAACTGCAACCAATGCAAGTGGATCTAATACATTGAATTCTCCTAGTTACATGACTGTAATTTCAACACCAGCTGTACCTGGAGCGATTACAGGTTCTGCAACTGTCTGTTCAGGAACTACTGGAAATGTCTATTCAATTGCAGCTGTTTCGGGAGCGACAAGTTATACATGGACAGTTCCATCTGGTGCGACAATAACTTCAGGTCAAGGTACTGTTTCAGCCACTGTAACAATGGGGTCAACATCGGGTAATATTACAGTAACTGCAACAAATGCTTGCGGTACTTCTATAGCTTCTACATTAGCCATAACAATAAATACAGTTCCGGCCACACCAGGAGTGATTGCAGGTTCCGCTTCAGTTTGTTCAGGTTCGACAGGAAATATTTATACAATTGCTGCTGTTTCAGGAGCTACGGGCTATACATGGACAGTACCAGCTGGTGCAACAATTACAGCTGGTCAAGGAACAGTTTCAGCAACTGTGACAATGGGATCAACATCAGGAAATGTTACAGTTACTGCTTCAAATACATGTGGCACGTCAACAGCTAGTATTAGAGCTATCACTGTTACTTTAGTACCAGCTACTCCAGGAGCTATTGTAGGATCAGCATCAGTATGCTCAGGGTCAACAGGAAATGTTTATTCTATTACAGCTGTATCAGGAGCTACGAGTTATACTTGGACAGTTCCTGCTGGAGCGACTATTACCTCAGGTCAAGGAACAATTTCAGCAACAGTGACAATGGGTTCGACTTCAGGAAATGTAACAGTTACAGCTTCAAATGCCTGTGGTACATCAATAGCGAGTATTAGGGCTATCACGGTGATTTTCACACCAGTTACTCCAGGAATAATATCTGGAACAACATCACTTTGTTCTGGCTCGACAGGTAATGTTTATTCAATTGCTGCTGTTCCAGGTGCTACAAGTTATACATGGACAGTTCCTTCTGGAGCGACAATAACTTCTGGTCAAGGAACGGTTTCTGCTACTGTGACAATGGGATCAACTTCAGGAAATATTACAGTAACTGCAACAAATGCTTGCGGCACTTCTACAGCTTCTACATTAGCAATTACATTAAATACAGTTCCTGCTATACCGGGAGCTATTGCAGGTTCCGCTTCACTTTGTTCGGGCTCGACAGGAAATATTTATTCTATTGCAGCTGTTTCAGGTGCTACAAATTATACTTGGACAGTTCCAACTGGTGCAATAATTACATCAGGTCAAGGTACAGTTTCTGCCACTGTAACGATGGGTTCAACCTCTGGAAATGTTACCGTTACTGCGACTAATTCATGTGGAGCTTCGACAGCTAGCAGTTTAGCAATAACAATAAATTCAACTCCTTTAGTTCCTGGAGTAATCGCAGGGTCAGTAATTGCTTGTTCAAATTCGACAGGGAATGTCTATTCAATTGCCGCTGTTTCAGGAGCGACAAGTTATACCTGGACTGTTCCAGCAGGAGCGACAATTACAGCTGGTCAAGGAACAGTTTCAGCTACAGTAACAATGGGTGCAATTTCTGGTAATGTTACAGTTACAGCATCTAATTCTTGTGGCACATCAACTGCGAGCACTTTGATAGTCACGTTAAATACAGCAGCACCTGCAACTCCAGGTATAATTTCTGGAACCAATACGCCATGTATAAGTTCAACAGGAAATGTTTATACAATTGCTGCGGTCGCAGGAGCAACAAACTATGCATGGACAGTTCCATCAGGAGCGACAATTACTGCAGGTCAAGGAACAGTGTCGATTACTGTTACAATGGGTGCAACTCCAGGAAATATTGCAGTGACAGCATCAAGTACGTGCGGTACATCTGCAGCAAGTAGTTTGGCAGTTACATTCAACACTACTCCAGCTGCACCAGGAATAATATCTGGAACAACCTCGCTTTGTTCAGGATCGACAGGAAATGTTTATACAATTGCTGCGGTCGCAGGAGCAACAAGTTATCTATGGACAGTTCCATCTGGAGCAACAATTACCTCAGGTCAAGGAACAGTTTCTGCTACAGTTACAATGGGA
Organism: Flavobacteriales bacterium; assembly: GCA_009885545.1. Classification (GTDB taxonomy): domain Bacteria; phylum Bacteroidota; class Bacteroidia; order Flavobacteriales_D; family Crocinitomicaceae; genus M0103. Next base: position 36,030 of record VFKM01000103.1, on the reverse strand, counting down.
TCAACCTCAGGAAGTGTTTCAGTTACAGCGTCAAATGCTTGTGGTACATCTGCAGCAAGTAGTTTGGTTGTCTCAATAGTTTCTACTCCGACTACACCAGGTGTAATTTCTGGAACGGCAACAGTTTGTTCTGGATCAACAGGTAATATCTATTCAATAGCAGCTGTTTCGGGAGCTACAAGTTATACGTGGGCAGCTCCATCTGGATCAATAATTACAGCAGGTCAAGGAACAGTTTCAGCCACTTTAACGATGGGTTCAACGTCAGGAGCTGTTACTGTCACATCATCTAACTCATGTGGAGCATCCACAGCAAGTAGTTTATTTCTAACGTCAAATTCTATTCCCTCTGCTCCTGGTGCGATAACAGGCTCTAATTCTCTTTGTGCCGGAACAACAGGAAATGTTTATTCAATTGCATCTGTTTCAGGAGCGACAAGTTATTTATGGACAGTTCCATCTGGATCTACAATTACATCAGGTCAAGGTTCAGTTTCAGCAACAGTAACAATGGGGTCAGCCCCTGGTAATTTTACAGTTTCAGCATCCAACACATGTGGTTCATCATCCTCAAGTAGTTTGGGCGTAACGGTTAACAATACTCCAGCGATTCCTACCATCATAGTTGATGATAATTGTGGTTATACTGTTTTAACAACAAGTTCAACGGAATCATTGTTATGGTCTACTGGTGAGACTGTAAGTTCAATTACGGTACTTTTAGGAGGGTCATATACATTAAGTGCAGCAAATGGTTTATGCATAAGCGGATTAAGTACTGCAATTGCCAATCCAATTAGTATCCCATCAATTCCAGTTGTAAGTGTTGTAGATAATTGCGGATTATCTGAATTAACAACTACTGCAACTGGTGCCTTGTCATGGTCGACTAATGAAACGAGTCCAACTATTACAGTTACGACGTCTGGAACATATTACGTTTCTCAAACTGTGAATGGTTGTATAAGTCCAGTTGGTTCAGCAGATGCTAATCCATTATTGATTCCAATTGTAAGTTTTGATCCAATTCAAGATGTTTGCATTAACGCATCTATATTTGATTTAGTTGGAGGAATTCCTGCAGGAGGAAATTACAATGGTTTTGGTGTTACAAGTAATCAGTTTGATCCAAGTGTTTCAGGATATGGCACATTTATGATCGATTATACTTATTCGGATGTGAATGGTTGTTCATCCTCTAGTCAACAAACAGTAACGGTTGGTTGTGCAGAAATCACGGAAACGGAATTAAATAGTATTAGTATTTTCCCAAATCCTTCAAATGGCTTATTCTCAGTTCTTGCAGAGGGATTAAAGGTGGAATCAATACGTATCTATGATGCTACAGGAAAATTAGTGAAATTAGTTTTGAATTCAAATAACAGTAAAGAACTTAAAATCGATTTATCAGATTGTTCTGAAGGTATCTACACAATTGAAGTCACGTCTAATGTTTCAATTACACGAGATAGAGTAATTGTTGCAAACTAGGCCATTTAACAAATTAAAAAAGCGCCGTCAATTTAATTGATGGCGCTTTTTTATGAACTGATTTATTATAATTTATTCTACTGTTACTGATTTAGCAAGATTTCTTGGCTGGTCAACATTACACTCTCTCATTACAGCGATATGATAAGAAAGAAGTTGAAAAGGTATTGTAGCCAATATAGGAACTAAGTGTTCATCTGTATCTGGTATTTCAATTATATGGTCTGCAATTTCTTTTACAGTTTCATCACCTTCTGTTACAATTGCAATAATTTTTCCTTTTCGTGCTTTAACTTCTTGAATGTTAGATACAACTTTTTCGTATGATGTACCTTTAGTGGCGATCACAAAAACTGGCATTTCTTCATCTATCAAAGCAATCGGGCCATGTTTCATTTCAGCTGCTGGATAACCTTCAGCATGAATGTAGGATATCTCTTTCAATTTCAGAGCACCTTCTAACGCAACAGGGAAAGAACTACCTCTACCTAAATAAAGTGCATTTGTAGCATCTTTATATTCCAAAGCAATTTTTTCAATAAGATCATTTTTTTCCAATACCATTTTTACCTTATCTGGAATCGCTTCAAGTTCGGCCAGCATATTATGGAATTTTGTTTCACTTATAGTCCCTTTCTTATGTGCTAACGATAATGCCATAAGAGTTAATACAGTTACTTGCGCTGTGAATGCTTTCGTAGAAGCTACTCCTATTTCAGGTCCAGCATGTGTGTAAGATCCAGCATCTGTAATTCGAGATATTGAAGATCCTACTACATTACAAATACCTAAAATTGTTGCCCCTTTTGATTTTGCAAGTTCAAGTGCCGCCATTGTATCTGCCGTTTCACCTGATTGAGAAACTGCTATTACAATGTCGTTTTCGTTTATTATTGGATTTCGGTAACGGAATTCACTGGCATATTCAACTTCAACATTGATGCGTGCTAAGTCTTCAAATAAATATTCACCGACTAAACAAGCGTGCCATGATGTTCCGCATGCAACCATAACAAGGCGCTGAGCATTGATCATTTTATGTTCATACTCCTTTATTCCTCCTAAAGAAACCCAACCTTCCTCAGCATTCATTCTTCCTCTAAAACAATCTCTAATTGAACGAGGTTGTTCGTGTATTTCTTTCAACATAAAATGCTCATATCCACCTTTTTCTAAGGCTTCTAATTGCAATTCTAACTGTTGTATATAGGGAGTTTTTTCTTGATTATTGATGTTGAATATTTTTAATCCATCTTCCAAGTCAACAATTGCAATTTCTTCGTCTTCTAAGTAAACAACCCTTTTGGTGTATTCAACAATAGGTGTAGCGTCAGATGCAAGATAAAAATCACCATCTCCACCAATACCAACAACTAATGGACTACTTTTTCTTGCAGCGATTAATTGATTTGGATTTTCTTTAGAAATAACAACAATTGCGTAAGCTCCGACAACATTTAATAACGCTAATCGCACTGCTTCTGCAGTTGAAACTTGCTCATTTTTTTGAATATCATCGATTAAATGAACTAATACTTCAGTATCAGTTTCACTTTTAAAAACATATCCATGAAGAATTAATTCTTTACGAAGTGTATCGTAATTTTCTATAATTCCATTATGAATTAAAGCAAGATTTCCATCAGTGGAATAGTGAGGGTGAGCGTTAATGTCATTTGGTGCTCCATGGGTAGCCCAGCGAGTATGACCAATTCCAGACGTCCCATTTAAATCTTTATTCATCGCAAATTCTTCTAAATTCGCAACCTTCCCTTGCCTTTTATAAATATTAATTTGATTATTATGTAATAATGCAATACCTGCACTGTCATATCCTCTATATTCTAATCTTTTTAATCCTTTTAGAATAATAGGATAAGCTTGTTTTTTACCTATGTAAGCTACAATTCCGCACATATTAAAATTTCGTATAAGTTATTATCAATTTTGGTTTCGACTTATTAATTGAATTCGGGCCATTAAAAATTATTCTTTCTGCTGAATTAATAAAAAATCTTGGCGAAAGAATTAATTCTGTCGTGCTTATTTGACCTGAAATGTATGCTTGAAGGTAGTTTTTAACATCAATTTTATATCTTTTGTAGGACGAATCAAAAAACCCGAAAACACCAATTCCTGAAAGCACATCATTAATTTTAACAGTTACTGAAATTTCATTTGGCGGAATATATTTAGCTCCTGTTTGATATTGGATAGGAAGTATTAATTCGGCTTTGTGAATTATCGAATTTTTAGCGATATTTTCAATACCCGGTATTTTAACAACTGCACGGGAGCTAAATGCCTGAGAATAAAATTCTGATTGGCCATTTGCTGGGTCGTCAATTACAGATTGAACGTTTGTGCCTGAATTATTGACATCAACATGATTAAAATCAGCACATTCCGAATTGATTAAAAAATCAAATGTTTTTTGGATACTAGATTGAGTGTAATAAATAGTCATTTTTGACAAAGGATCATTCAAATTAAAAGAGAAAACGCCGCCCGATCCACTGGATTGTACACCATTATTTACCTTTACATGTAATCCCTTAAAATATGTCAAGAAATTGTCATTCGAAGAAAAATTAGTACCTGCAGAAGCTGCCTCTGTGATAAATTGTAGAGCTAATGCTGGGTTTAATCGAATACGCAGTTGTGTGTCTACAGTGTCATCTCCAATAACTGTTATAGCATTAGGATTTGGAGTGAATGTTTCAAAACCTGATTCAATTAAATTGGTTGACGAATGATTTTTTGTCGTAAAGGAGTAATAAGTTGAATCAAGGGAAATGCTTTCAGTCATTTCAAATACTTCTAATGTTTGATTCGTAAAAACACCATGGTAGTCAGAATATTCTAATCCCAACACCAGTGAATCGATTACAATTGTAGAAATATCACCAAAATCTGGATTGGCTCCAGACAATAAAAATTGCGTATAAAAATTCGCGTTAAATGTTCCGAATTTAGGGTCATTATATGAACCTAAAACAGCATATGCCGGATTATCTGATATAACTGAATCCTCTTTATACGTGTAAGTTATTAAGGAGAAAGTATCAATTTGAGCAGAATTTAATAATTCGTTCGGATCAATTGTATTGATTCCTAGATTTGATTCTTTTTTCTTACAAGCAACCAATAAGAAAAGGGCTAATAAAAAAGTAGCGGAAAGTCCAAAAACTTTCCGCCACAATATGGATTCTTTAATGTTCATTTTATATGAGTACGGTTTCTTCAATTACTTTATTAAAAAATTCTGACATTACTTTGGTTTGATTTTCCTCCGCAACGTATTCTTGCTTTAAACAGGTCGCTTCATCAAATATAACTTGCAACTTTGGAGATAACTCTTCACTTGAAACGTTAATTCCATCTGCATATTTTGTTATAACACGAGTAATATTTTCAAAGCTCGTATCTTGCAATTGATTCACAACCTCGTCATCAAAGCCATCAAATTTAAGTTTCTCAGCAAATCGAGCGTCCCAATTATTGTTAAAGTCATCATTATATATACTATACACGACTTTTGTGTCAGCAAAATGTGGGTCTTTGTTATACAATTTTTTGATATATAAAGACATTAATGAAGTCATCCAACCGTGGCAATGAATAACATCTGGTTGCCATCCTAATTTTTTTACAGTTTCCAAAACACCTCTACAGAAAAACATAGATCTTTCGTCATTGTCATTGTAATAAACGCCATTATCGTCTGCTGTAGTATTCTTGCGTTTAAAATATTCATCATTATCGATGAAATATACTTGCATTCTAGCTGCAGATATTGAGGCAACTTTAATTATCAAAGGATGATCGTTGTCATCAATAATTAAATTCATACCAGACAAACGAATAACTTCATGCAATTGGTTCCTCCTTTCGTTGATACTCCCAAAACGTGGAGTAAATACTCTTATCTCTTTTCCAGACTCTTGTATTCCTTGAGGAAGACGCCTTGCTGTACTTGAAATTTCTGATTTAGGTAAAAAGGGGGTGATTTCTTGTGATACAAAAAGTATTTTCTTTTTCTCCATGAATTATTGATTCGTAAAAACAGTACAAAAATATAGAAAAAAAATCGGAACTTCAACAAAAAGAAATAGTTTTGTTGTTTGATCTTTTCAAATCATCACATTCTAATGAGTGTATATTATACAACGCAAACACTAAGAATAGCAATTGAATCCGAAAAAGCTTTAAACAAGTCAATTGGATTTGTCCCAACGATGGGCGCATTGCATGAGGGTCATTTAGCGCTAGTTAAAAAAGCATTATCTGAAGTTGATACAGTGATAGTTAGCATTTTTGTCAATCCAACACAATTTAATAATAAAGCTGATCTTGAAAAATATCCTAGAATGTTGAATAAAGACATTGATTTTCTGGGAAAGAATGAAAAGATTCTAATTTTTGCTCCTGAATACTCTGAGGTTTACCCAAAAGATGATTCGTTCGTAAAGATTGAGTTAAATAATTTGGATGAAATTCTTGAAGGCAAATATAGGCCAGGTCATTTTCAAGGTGTGCTTCATGTTGTTCGGAATTTGTTTCAGATTGTTCAACCAAATAAAGCATATTTTGGGTTAAAGGATTTTCAACAAGTTGTAATCATTAAGAAAATGGTTGATTTCTTGAAGTTTCCAATTGAAATTGTGGCTTGCCCTACTTTACGTGAAAAAAGTGGACTTGCAATGAGTAGTCGAAATTTAAGACTAACGGATAATCAAAAAAATGAGGCGTTGATAATTTTTCAAACCCTAAATTATTTAAAGGAATTGAAGCTTAAATATGCTCCTCAAGAAGCAAAAAAAAGAGCGATTGAGTATTTTAATAGTGGGTTCTTATCATTGGAATATCTTGAAATTGTAGATGATACAAGCTTACAAAAGCTTGATGAATTTTGGACTAAAAATTCGACTTGTTGCATCGCTGCAGTATGCGGTGAAGTGAGATTAATTGACAACATTCAGATTTAGATAATTATATACTTATGGATTAATATTCCTATAATTTTAAATTTCAATTAACTTTGTTTCTGATTATTGAAAAGAGATGTTAATACAAGTAGTAAAATCAAAAATTCATAGAGTAAGAGTTACTCAGGCTGACTTAAATTATATAGGCAGTATTACAATTGACGAGGATTTAATGAATGCTTCAAATTTGATTGAAGGGGAAAAAGTTCAAATTGTAAACATTAATAATGGAGAGCGTTTTGAAACGTATGTTATTAAAGGTGCAAGAAAATCTGGAACAATCTGTTTAAACGGACCTGCAGCAAGAAGAGTTGCTATGGGCGATGTAATTATAATAATTGGCTATGGTTATATGGGTTTTGAAGAAGCAAAACTATTTAAACCAAGTTTAGTTTTTCCTAATGAAGAAACGAATTTGATAGATTAATGACAAAAAAAACAATTTTGACACTGGTCAAAACGGTATTGCCACTTTTATTAGGAGTTTATCTTATTTGGGTGTTTTTTACTGGAATGTCTGAAGAAGCAAAATTGTTATTTTATAAAGCCATTAGAGAAGCCAATTATTTTTGGATTGTTCTATCCATGATTTTGAGCTTTGTTGCTTTTTTATCACGCGCTTATCGATGGAAATATGTTCTAGAACCACTCGGATTCCAAACTAAATTTTCAAATCGATACCATGCAGTTATGATCGGATACATAATGAATTTAACAATTCCACGTGCAGGTGAAGCATCTCGATCTGCTATGTTATATCGTTCTGATGGAATTCCTTTTTCTTCTTCTTTTGGGACAATTATAGCAGAAAGAGCTGTGGACTTGGTAGTACTTATTTCAATCGCATGTTTAACTGCTTTTTTAGGATACTCAGATTTTCTTGAAATTAAATCTCAAATTGAAATTAAATTCGGCGGAACCATCCCAAATTCAACTGATAGTTTTTCATTGAAAATGGTGTTTTATAGTGTGGTATTATTAGTGGGATTAGTTTTTTCCTATTTCTATATTTTTAAAACGAAATTTAGATTGAAGTTTATTAATTTTTCAAAAGATATCTTGGTTGGTTTGTTTTCGATTTTTAAATTAAAACAACCTTGGTCATATTTGTTTTTTACATTCATTATTTGGGGCTCGTATGTCGCGATGTTTGCCTTACCCTTTTTAGCACTAAAAGAAACAGCTGGAATACCAGTTTCAGGGATACTTTTAGCTTTCATAGCTGGATCTTTGGGGATAATGTTTACCAATGGTGGAATTGGGACTTTCCCATTGTTAGTTGGTTTAGTCGTAGCATTTTATCTTAGAAGGGATTTCATAATTGACTCAGAAGCACAAGCGGTTGGAAACGCACTTGGTATGTTATTGTGGGTGAGTCAAACATTAATTATGATTCTATTAGGATTAATTTCATTAATATTATTACCAAAGAATTATTCTAACGACGATGAATCGATTAAACTATCTGGAAAATAAAATCGTAACGATTGAAGATGCTAAGCGATTAAGCGCAATGTATCATCTTAAAGGAGACAAAATTGTCTTTACAAATGGCTGCTTTGATATTCTTCATAGAGGACATGTTACCTATTTAGCTAAAGCTGCCGAATTGGGAAACCGATTAATTGTTGCAGTTAATACTGATGATTCAGTTCGCCAGCAGGGTAAAGGAGACAATAGACCAATTAATTCTCAAGATGCAAGGGCGATCGTTTTGGCAGGATTAGGGTTTATTGATTTGGTAGTATTTTTTGACGAACAAACTCCAGAAAATGTTGTTAAATCTCTTCTCCCAGATGTTTTAGTAAAAGGTGCGGATTATGACCCAAACGAAAAAGATCATCATTCAAAAAAATACATAGTTGGTTCAGATGTGGTACTGAAAAATGGAGGAGAGGTAATTGCTATTCAATTAGTTGATGGTTATTCTACTACTTCAATTTTGAATAAATTAAATCATTAAGACGATTATTTGATTCCATCAATAATTAACTTATTATCCAGCACCCAAAGTAATAAACTATTATTTCTTGCGTCAAGATTTAACTTTTTACAAATTCTCGATCGATAATTTTCAACTGATTTTACAGAGACAAACAGAAGATCTGCAATTTCTTTGCTGGATAATTTTTGGCTGACCAATTTTAAAGTTTTTAATTCTGTTCTTGTAAGTGAGGTTAACAATTCTGCAATTTGAAATTTTGAATGGTCTTTGTATTCAATGAGTTGTTCTTGATCACGAATTCCTTTAGCAATATATGTTTCCCCCAAAAGCACAGTTTGGATACATCCAACAAGTTCTTCCGAAGTATTGTCTTTAACTAAATATCCGCTAGCACCATTAAAGAAAGCAAGTTTTAACATTTCTAAATCTTTGTACATAGAAAGTATGATAATTTTGGACATACATTTTTTATCCGTTAATTCTTTACACACTTCTAATCCATTTTTTCCAGGCATATCAATATCTAAAATAATGATATCAGGAGAATTGTTTTCCGAATAATCTAGTAAATCTTGACCATTATCAAATTCATTTATGTGAATTTCATTAAATGATGCCTCTAGTAAAAATTTCAATCCACTTCGAAAAATAGGATGATCATCGGCTATAAGAATGTTCATATTATTTTGTTTTTTGGCACAGTTAGAATGAATTTGAATCCTTTGTTCTTCGAAGAGATAATTGAAATATTGGCATTTAATGTATGTGCCCTTTCTTGGATAGTCATCATTCCAATTCCAGCATGTTGTTTCTGTGAATCATCTATCCCTTTCCCGTTATCTTGGTATTTGATTATTAAATCATTCGATAGTTCTTTGATAGAAACCTTTAGAGCTGAAGCATCAGAGTGTTTAAGGGTATTATTAATACACTCTTGCAGGATCCTATATATTTGGGTTTGGTTTTCCAAAGTTAAGCGATCAAGTGAACATCTTATATCTAAACTACAAACTATTTGACTATTGGATTGAGTTTTTTCTGTCAGTGAAACCAATGATCTTTCCAACCCAAGTTTTTGAAGCAAGGATGGGTGCAAAGAATGAGAAATATTGCGTGTATGATCTATAATTTCTCCAACCTCTATATCGAGCCCGGCAACATCTTTAATTTTACCTGTATTTAAAAGATTTAATTTGGATTTGATAGCTGAAAGAGATTGACCGATATCATCATGTAAATCTTTTGAAATTCTTGAACGTTCATTATCAATACTTTCAATTAGTTTTTGAGTGAATTGTTTTTGTTGTTGTTTTGATAAACGAACGTATCTGATATAAACAAGTCCAATACCGATTAGAAGGATGAAAATTGTAATTAAAATAATAGCTTGAATTTTTGTTTGTTTGATTTCGTTCTCTTTTGAAAGAATTGTATTCCTGTTTTTCTCATCTTCTAAAGCAGTTTCAGTTTTTTCTTTTCCATAAATAACTTGAAGTTGTGCAAATTGGTCTTTGTTAGCAAGCTTTGAAATACTATCATTCATTTGATGGTATCTGTTTGAATGAAAAAAAGCTAATTTAAAATCTCCTTCACTTTCATAGATAGCACCTAATTGGTCATTTGCCATCATAACAGCATTAGATATTTTGTGCTGTTTGTTTAAATTAAAAACTGAATCAATATAGGTTTTTGCTAATTGATTGTTCCCCATCTCTTTATAGGCACTTGCCTTAATAAGATAGCCGGTTCCAAGATAATCCCATTGCTCAAAACTTCCCATTATTTGTAGTGAAGAGTCGGCATATGATTGCGCTTTGGCATATTCTTTATTTTGCAAATAGGAATCACTCAAATTTAAAAAAGCAACACCTCTTGCTATTGGGAATCCCAGTTTTTTAGCGTTTAATAACGTATTATGATAATACTTTATGGATTTGTCATATTTTTTTAATTTCTTGGTTACTAACCCTAAATTATTGTTCAAATTTAAACTCAATCTGTCCTCATTTAAGCCCTGAATAATTTTTAATCCTTGTACAAAATCTTTCTCAGCTTCTGAAGTTTGTTCATTGTCTAGTTTTATTAAACCAATGTTATTTAGCAACATTGCATTAAGGTATTTTTTATTTGATTTTTCAGATATTTTCAAGCCTTTTAGATAAAAATTTAAGGCTTCATCTTTCATTTGACGGGTATCATAAATATTACCTAATCCATTGTATATCTCAATTGAATTTTCTAAATAATTGTTTTTAAGAGCTTCCAATAATAACTTTTGAAATTCTTTCTCCGCTGCCAATAAATCTGAATCTGAAAGGACGAAAGCTAATCGAATTTTAGTAGAATTTATGAGCTTGTTATTATTCGCTTTTTGAGCTATTTCAATTGATTTCGCATAATTTGCTTTCGCCTTTGGAATATTATAAGAGAAATAATAAAAATTCCCGTAATACTGATAAATTGTGGCTTCTTCTGAAGAATTCTTTAATTTCTGTGCTATCGCAATGGCTTTTTGTCCATTAGTAAATACTTGAGAAGAATCGTAATAACTACTTTGTCGAATGATGTTTTTTAGAACATCTAATTCCTTGCGCAAATCTTTTTGTCCAAATAGAACAGAAGAGACTAAAATAAGTATACTAAAAAGTAGTAGTTTCAAAACAATCTTTTTACACAAATTTAAGAATAGATTCAATAAAAAAGCCATTCGTCAGACTGAGGAATGGCTTTTAATAAATTTAAAAAAGTTTTAAGGCATTTCTCTTGTAAATGCTGGGATTCCTGTAATATCCATTCCAGTTATCAATAAATGCACATCATGAGTCCCTTCGTATGTCAATACTGACTCTAAATTAGCCATATGTCGCATAATTGAATATTCACTTGTGATACCCATTGCTCCATGAATTTGTCTTGCCTCACGAGCAATATTCAAAGCAATTTCTACATTGTTTCTCTTTGCCATTGATATTTGAGCAGAGGTTGCTTTCCCTTCATTTCTCAATTGACCTAAACGTAAAGTCAGTAATTGTGCTTTTGTGATTTCTGTAATCATTTCAGCAAGTTTTTTCTGAATCAATTGAAAAGATCCAATTGGAACACCAAATTGAGTTCTCTCTTTTGAATAGCGTAAAGCTTGATCATAACAATCCATTGCAGCACCTAAAGCTCCCCAAGCAATTCCAAAACGAGCAGAATCCAAACAGCTTAATGGAGCACCTAACCCACTTCTTCCTGGAAGAATATTTGATTTCGGAACTTTTACATCAACAAAAATTAGCTCTCCAGTCGATGAAGCACGTAATGACAATTTTCCGTGCATTTCTGGCGTGGAAAATCCTTCCATTCCTCTTTCAACAACTAAACCATGAATTCGGCCAGTTTCATCTTTTGCCCAAACAACAGCAATATCAGCAAAAGGGGCATTTGAAATCCACATTTTTGCACCATTCAAAATAACATGATCACCAGCATCTTTGAAATTACTTGTCATACCAGATGGATTTGAACCGTGATCGGGCTCCGTTAATCCAAAACAACCCATCATTTCACCAGTTGCTAATTTTGGAAGGTACTTTTGCTTTTGCTCCTCAGAGCCATATTTCCAAATTGGATACATCACTAATGATGACTGAACAGAAGCAGTTGATCGCAAGCCGGAATCACAACGTTCCAATTCTTGCATTATTAATCCATAAGAAATTTGGTCTAATCCAGGACCTCCGTATTCTTCGGGAATATAAGGACCAAAAGCCCCAATTTCTCCTAAACCAGCTAATAGATGAGTTGGAAAAGTTGCCTTTTCATAATTTTCATCAATAATCGGTGAAACTTCCTTTTTAACCCATGCTCTAGCAGCATCTCTTACTAATTTGTGCTCTTCAGACAACAAATCATCCATATTATAATAATCTGGATGCACGTATAAATCAGTTCTCATTTTATTTATTTTAAGTAAGACAAATTTAAACATATTTTGTTTTACATGGAGAGAATCTTAACATAGGATGTTAACTTTGTCGTATTGATTTTACTAAAAATTATAATCTTTTGAATTTAATAACAGTTTTTGGGAGTAAATCTGGAGAAATCCCAAATGCATTAACGATGCGAAGTGAAACGTTTACACTTGTTTTGTTAAGTGTATTATTACTTTCATTCTTATTAATTGCCTTTTCAAGGCTGAATAACAATAAATCTTTAAAGACTGTAATTTCTATTTTTTTTAAAAGCTCATCTTCAGAACAAGAACTTAAAGAAAACATGAATCTCTCGTCACTGAGTTCAATTTTTTTGGTGTTAAACTATTTTGTCAGTTTTTCTCTGTGCAGTTTTTTATATTTAAATAGATTTATGTTGCTAGATAATTACATATCTACTTTAATAGCAATAGCGATTCCATTGATTTTATTTTTTATCGAAATAATTGGGCTAATCTTAGCGGGTTGGTTAGCAGGAGAGCAAAAACAACTTTTTTCGACAATTGTAATAACACTAACAGGTAATCAATTTGTTGGTATAGCTTTTAGCCTCCTTTCATTATTGTGGATTATGAATCCTGAATTCAATAAGCTGTTTTTAAGTTTATTTCTTAGTTTGTTCATTTTGAAGTTTTTTATGAGAATTTTAAAAAATTCATTAACAGTTTTATTAAAGGGTGTGCCATGGTATTATTTAATTTTATATTTTTGCACGCTGGAAATTCTACCACTATTCATAATCTACTATTATGTAATAAAGAATCTTCCAATATGATTTGAATGTTGAAATTAAAAATAGATTACATTGGCAATCAAAACAATATTAGTATCTCAGCCTAAACCAGAAGGGGATAAGTCGCCTTATTACGATTTGGCTGATAAGTATAAGCTTAAAATAGATTTTCGACCTTTTATACATGTCGTAGGTGTTGATGCACAAGAATTTCGCTTGCAAAAAGTTAATATTCCAGAACATACTGCAATAATCTTAACATCAAAAACGGCAATTGACCATTTCTTTCGTATTTCAGAGGAAATTAGATTTGAGGTTCCTGATTCAATGAAGTATTTCTGTATTTCGGAAGCTGTAGCGCTATATTTGCAGAAATATGTAACATATAGAAAAAGAAAAATATTTTACGGAAAGCAATCAATTGAGGACCTTGTTGAAGTAATGAAAAAACACAAAGCAGAAAAATTTCTTTTGCCTTGTACTGACATTTTAAGAGATAAAATTCCAGAAACACTTGAAGAACACAAGTATAATTTCACAAAAGCAATCCTTTATAAAACTGTTGCTTCGGATTTATCGGATTTAGAAGATGTTTATTACGATATGCTTGTGTTTTTTAGCCCTGGAGGAATTGAATCTTTGTTAAAAAACTTCCCAGATTTCAAACAAAATAATACTAAAATTGCTGCTTTTGGTCCAACAACATCAAATGCTGTTATTAAAAACAACCTAAGATTGGATTTGCATGCACCAATGCCTAATGCTCCTTCGATGACCGGAGCAATTGAGCTTTTTGTAAAAGAAGAATTAAAAAAGAAATAAGAATAAAACAGCTTTTTTATATATTTAGGTCGAAAGAAATTTCGACCTTTTTTTTTCAAAAAACTTCATTTTATAGGATTCCAACAATCTGTTATATTTCAGTTCTTTTTGATAACCAAAAGATTTATCTTTACCTTGATTATTATATAAACTAAACTTTAAAATATTAACTATGAAAAAATTAATACTTAGTGTTGCACTTTTTGCAGGAGTATTTTCCGCTAATGCACAAATTGCTGATGGAAGTGTTGCTCCAGATTTTACAGCAACCGACCAATTTGGTGTAACCCACACAATGTCTGATTATCTTGCTCAAGGGAAGACGGTAATTTTAGATGTTTCTGCTACGTGGTGTGGACCATGTTGGAATTATCATAATACTGAAGCTCTTGGTGATATGTGGAAGGCTTTTGGACCTCAAGGTTCTAATGAGATTATGATTTTTTATATTGAAGGAGATGCTGCTACAACAACTGCAGATTTAAATGGTACAGGTGGAAATACACAAGGTGATTGGGTATCAAATACCTTGTATCCAATTCTTGATGAGTCAACAATAGCTGATGATTATCAAATTACTTATTTTCCAACAATCTATCGAATTTGTCCAGATGGATTTGTATTTGAAATCAATCAAATGACACCTTTACAAATGAAGGCGAACATCAACGCAGAATGTGGTACATTAACTGGAGTTCAAGATCATGTCGAAATGCATGAAGCTGAAGTTATGGTTTGCCCTACAGATGGAGCACCATCATTACAATTCAAGAATTTCGGGATAAATTCTGTTATGAATGCAAGTGTAGTTATTAAAGAAAATGGTACTGTAATCGCTACTCAACCATTTACAGGTAACGTTGCACAATTTTCTATGGGAACGGTTAACTTCCCAATGACAACATTCAATGGTGGATCTACTTATACAGGTGAAGTTGTTCTTGTTAATGGAAACGCTCCATTTGTTGCTCCAGGTTATACAAATCCTTTCCATCCTGCTTTTTCTGAGGCTGGAATTGCAGTTCAAGCTATTACAGGTGCTGGAACATTATTGCCTTATGCAAATTCTTTTACAAGTACTTCTTTCCCATATACAAACTGGGCATTAAACAATCCTGATGCTGGAATTACTTGGGAAAGAGTTTCTACAAACAGCGGTTCTTTGAAGTATGACTGCTTTAGTTATTCAGCTACAGGTCAAGAAGATGAGTTTCTTATTGAGCCTTTAGATTTTTCTACTGGAGCTGATGCTTCTTTAGTATTCAATGTTGCTCACGCAAGATACAATACAACATATTCTGATGAATTGGAAGTTCTTGTTTCTACAAATTGTGGTGGTACTTGGGTTTCTAAATGGTTGAAAGCAGGAACTGCTTTAGCAACTGCACCAACAACAACGGCTGATTTTATTCCAACTGCTTCTCAATGGAGAACTGAATGTATTGATATGTCTGAATTTTTGGGTCAAAGTAAAGTTCATGTGAAATTTAAAGGGACAAACGGATACGGAAATAATATCTATGTTGATGGTCTTAATTTTACAAATACTACATGTTCTTTAGGATTAGGAGAAGGAAATTTTGAAACGTTCAAAGTTTATCCTAACCCTGTTTCTGATGTATTGAATGTTTCTTTCGAAGCAATTAATGGTGATTATGTTGTTACAATGCTTGACTTACAAGGAAGAGTTGTTGCAACTCAAAATCATACTTCTTTGAATGGTGCTCAAGTTCTTACTATTCCAGTTAGCGAATTTGCAAAAGGAAGCTATATCGTTACAATTTCAACGAATGGTATTTCTACTAGCCAAAACGTTATCATTAAATAAGATAAACTTTATAATTGTGAGCTCGTATTCGGAAGAATACGAGCTTTTTTGTGTCTTAACACTTCTAAATGTGTACTTCTTTAAAGCATTTTTGTATCTTTGGCGCCTTCAATAGAGGGTTATGGCTAAAATAAAAAAACAAGACGCATTAGATTATCATTCATCTGGGAAGCCAGGAAAGATTGAGGTTGTACCTACTAAACCATATTCTTCTCAAAGAGACTTATCATTGGCGTACTCCCCAGGAGTTGCTGAACCATGCCTGAAAATTGCTGAAAATCCTGACGATGCTTATAAATACACGAGTAAAGCAAATTTGGTCGCAGTCATTACAAACGGCACTGCTGTTTTAGGTTTAGGAAATATAGGTCCACTTGCTTCAAAACCTGTAATGGAAGGGAAAGGGTTACTTTTTAAAATTTTTGCAGATATTGATGTTTTCGATATCGAGGTTGATGCGAGTGACCCAGAATTGTTCATTCAAACAGTGAAAGCAATAGCTCCGACTTTTGGAGGTATTAATTTAGAAGATATTAAAGCACCAGAGGCTTTCGAAATTGAAAGAAGATTAAAAGAAGAGTTAGATATTCCTGTGATGCACGATGATCAACATGGAACGGCTATTATTTCTTCTGCTGCTTTATTGAACGCATTGGAATTAGCAAAAAAACAAATCAGTAAAGTACAAATAGTTATTTCCGGAGCTGGCGCTGCGGCCATGTCATGTGCGAAATTATATTGTGCTTTAGGCGCGACAATCGAGAATATTTGGATGTTTGATTCGAAAGGTTTGATTTGCAGCGAAAGAAGTGATTTAGATGAAAGTAAATTACCCTATTCAAAACACAAAAAAGCACTTTCTTTGCTCGATGCAATGAAAAAAGCGGATGTTTTCGTTGGCTTATCAAAGGGAAATATTGTTTCGAAAGAAATGATCAAAGTTATGGCGAAAGATCCTATTGTTTTTGCTTTAGCGAATCCTGAGCCCGAGATATCATATAAGGATGCTACTTCAGTAAGAAAAGATATCATAATGGCAACTGGTCGTTCAGACCATCCTAATCAAGTTAATAATGTGTTAGGCTTTCCATTTATTTTTAGAGGTGCATTGGATGTGCGTGCGACAACAATTAATGAAGAAATGAAGCTAGCAGCTGTAAAAGCATTAGCATCATTAGCGAAAGAAACGATACCTGAGGAAGTAATTGAAGCGTATGGTGAAAAAAACATCTCTTTTGGACGTGACCAGATAATTCCGAAACCATTAGATCCGCGATTAATTTATTATGTTGCCCCGGCGGTTGCCAAAGCAGCTATGGAGTCAGGTGTAGCTAAAAATCCTATTTTGGATTGGGATGTTTATGAGAGACAGTTGAAAAACCGATTGGGCTTAGATAATATATTAATACGAAATATTACTGAAAAGGCACAGAGTAACCCTAAAAGAGTCGTTTTCGCAGAAGCGGATAACATTAAAATATTAAAAGCTGCTCAAACAGCTTGGGAAGAGGGGGTTGCATTTCCTATATTATTGGGGAAAAGAAAGAAAATAGAACAGTTGATTCAAGAATATAATATTGAATTTCAAGATGTTCAAATCATTGATCCAAAGTCTGAAGAAGAGGAAGATCGAAGAATAATTTATGGTAAATCGTTTTTTGAAAAAAGGAAACGAAAGGGTATTACCGAATTTGAATCAATACAAATCATGCGTGAAAGGAATCACTTTGGTGCTATGATGGTTGAAATGGGTGATGCCGACGCAATGATCTCGGGAATTACTAGAAATTATCGCGATGTAGTGCGACCAGCAATTCAAACTATTGGTTTGCAAAAAGACGTCAAGACAATTGCAGGAATGTATATTTTGGTGACAAAAAGAGGACCTTTGTTCTTGGCTGACACAACAATAAATTTGAATCCAACAGCAGAAGAAATTGCTGAAATAACTAGTAATGTAGCCAAAATGATTCGCAAGTTTAAAGTAACTCCTCGAATTGCTTTATTGAGTTATTCTAATTTTGGTTCATCTCCTGGAGAAGATGCGGTGAAAATGGCAAAGGCTGTTGAGATTTTACATGAAAAATGTCCAAATCTTGTTGTAGATGGAGAAATTCAAGCTAATTTCGCTTTGAACAACGACTTGATGATGGAAAAATTTTCTTTCTCCCAATTAGCTAATAAAGAGGTTAATACGTTAATTTTTCCTAATCTATCGGCAGGAAATATAGCTTATAAATTATTACAAGAAATGACAGATGGCGAAGCTGTTGGGCCTGTTTTGGTTGGATTGAAAAAATCAATACATGTTCTACAATTGGGATCTTCTGTTAGAGAAATTATCAATATGGTAAAAGTCGCTGTCGTTGATGCACAAAACAAATAAAAATGATCGGACATTTAAACGGTAAATTAGTTGAAAAAAATCCCACGGAATTAATCATTGAATGTGGAGGTGTAGGTTATGAAGTGAAAATTTCATTGAACACTTTTTCGTCTATTGGTTCAGTTGAAGCATTAAAAATCTATACAAAATTGATTGTCCGAGAGGATGCACAAATTCTTTATGGTTTTTCAAGTAAGGAAGAGCGCGAAATGTTTAATCATTTAATTTCTGTTTCAGGAATCGGACCAAATACAGCAATGATTATGCTTTCATCACTTGTTCCCGACGAAATTGCCCATGCCATTCAAATAGAAGATGTACAGACTATTCAAAGTATCAAAGGAATTGGGGCCAAAACTGCGCAAAGGGTAATTATTGATTTAAAAGATAAAATGTTAAAAATTGTCTTTTCGAGCGAAAATATTTTTAATCAAAACAATACAAATCGATTTGATGCGTTAACTGCATTGGTTTCTTTGGGTTTTGATAAGAAATCTGCAGAAAAGGCCATTGATAAGATCGCAGTAAGTGATGAATCAGTGGAAAAATTAATTAAAGAAGCATTGAAAATTTTATAATTTGAGATTAATAGAAAGCCTACTTATTACAACGAATTCGACAATAAAATTGTTAATTTTTTCGTGTGGACTTTTTTCTAGCATATTCTATGCACAAGATACGTTGCAATTCCCTATCCAAAACTACCTTGATCCAACTCAAACTCAACCACAAAGCTTTGATTTAGGGGATCCAACTTCTCTAAATTCTACAATTGTTTACGATCCAATTACAGGAACTTATGTGTTCAAAGAAACAATGGGTTCAGGATTGAATTATAGAAATCCTTCAATGATGACTCTCGAGGAATATTTAGAGTTTGAACGTCAAAAATCATTGAGAGAAAATTGGAAGGAAAAAATTGATGAGCAAACAGCTGAAAATCAACCGATGGAGTTTCCAATTAAAATTGGAAGTAAGGCATTTGAAAATTTCTTTGGCTCCGATCAAATTACAATTCGTCCAGCAGGTTCCGTGGAATTGTCATTTGGTGTTAACTCTTCGAGATATGATAATCCGATATTGCCGGTAAAACAAAGAAAAATTACACGGTTTGATTTTCAACAACAAATTCAATTGAATTTAGTTGGACAAATTGGAACTAAGTTAAAAATAGGTACAAGTTATAATACACAAGCAGCATTTGATTTTGATAATATTTCTAAGTTGGAATATACAGGAGATGAAGATCAAATAATGCAAAAAATAGAATTAGGGAATGTCTCAATGCAATTACCTACTTCATTAATTCAAGGTTCTCAGACTTTATTTGGTGTTAAGACACAATTGAAATTTGGTCGATCGACAGTCGATTTGATTGCAGCGTCCTCAAAAGGAAAACGTCAAGAAATTAATATTACAGGAAAAGCCCAAGTTCAACGATTTGAATTAGGAGCAGACAATTACGAAGCAAACAGGCATTATTTTGTTAATCTTTACCACAGAGATCACTACGATGAAGCGATGTCAACTATCCCAATTGTTAGTTCTTCAGCCTATATTACGCGTATGGAAGTTTGGTTAACAAATCGAACTAATAATACTGAAAATACTAGAAACATTATTGCATTTTCTGATTTGGGGGAAGCTAAACAAGAAAATTGCCAAGGAAATCCGGGCAGTTTGTCAACAAATGAATTTCCCGATAATGAAGCGAATGGGCTCTATGAATGGGCGTCCAATCAACCTTTGGTGCGTGGTTTCTCAAATGCTGTTTCAGCTTTAAGTTCCCAAGTTACAAGTCCAGGTCCTTTTCAACAGGCAGTACATTATGAAAAAGTTGAAAACGCTCGTAAATTAACAGAACAAGAATATTCTTACAACGCTCTTTTGGGTTATATATCTTTGAATTTGCCATTGAATAATGATGAGGTTTTAGCGGTAGCTTACGAATATACTTATCGAGGAGAAACATATCAAGTCGGAGAATTTTCAACAGATGGAGTCGCGGGTCAGCAAGCTCTAATATTGAAATTAATGAAACCAACTATTACAAGTCCTCAAAATAAAGTGTGGGATTTGATGATGAAGAATGTTTATTCTATAGGAGCATATCAGGTTGATCAAACAGGTTTTAGAATAGACTTGTTGTACAATAACCCACAAACATCTTTATTAGTTCCATTTTTCCCTATGACAGGAGTTGACGACAAGCAAATTGTCACCCTCTTGGATATGGATAAATTGAATCAAAATAATCAACCTTTTTCTGACGGTGTTTTTGATTATGTGCCTTTAACTTTTGTAGGA
The DNA here is from genome assembly GCA_009885545.1 of Flavobacteriales bacterium. Classification (GTDB taxonomy): domain Bacteria; phylum Bacteroidota; class Bacteroidia; order Flavobacteriales_D; family Crocinitomicaceae; genus M0103. The sequence goes on along the minus strand of VFKM01000103.1, from coordinate 15,550 downwards.
AATAGAGCTGAAAATGGAGGGACAATTAATACCAAAAATGGCAGAATTTATTTCTCGACAATTGAACCTTTTGGTAAAACATTAGCTGCAAAACTGGATGCTGTTGGAATTCCTCAAGTAGTAATTAATCAAGTTTCTTATACTGAACTTTACGATTCAACGAAAACGGCTGCTCAACAAATTCCAAGTAAAAATAGATTTAGTTTCAAAGGAGAATATCAATCATCGATTACTTCAGATATTCCATTGAACGCCCTAAATGTGCCTCCAGGCGCCGTAACTGTAACTGCTGGAGGGATAAAATTAACGGAAGGAACTGACTTTACTGTTGATTACAATTTGGGTCGAGTAAAAATCCTTAATACTGGTATTTTAGAATCAAATACGCCAATTAAAATTTCGATAGAAAGCAATTCTGTATTTGGATTCCAAGCCAGGTCATTAATTGGAGGGCATTACAACTATCGTTTTAGTGATAGATTGAATATTGGAGGTAGTTGGCTTAGAATGATGGAACGTCCCGTCACGCAAAAAGTTGATTTTGGAAGTGAACCATTTAAAAATAATATAATAGGTGCAGATATTGCTTTCAAAACGGACGTTCCTTTCCTTACGAAATTGGTGGATTTACTACCTGTTATTTCCACAACACAGAAATCTACTTTCTCGTTTACTGGAGAATTTGCACATTTGATTCCTGGTCAACCGAAAGCAATAAATAAGGATGGGACATCCTATATTGACGATTTTGAAGGAGCTCAAAGTGCAATCGACTTACGTTCTGTTAGTTCATGGAGATTAGCATCTGTACCTCAAGGTCAGCCCGATCTTTTCCCTGAAGGAGACGCGAAAAATTTAACGGCAGGATATAAACGCGCAAAAGCATGTTGGTACTTGATTGACCCTTTATTCTATCAAAGTAATTCACTTACACCACAGCATATAAAAGATGATCCAACTATGTTGGCAGATAGTAGAATGCGTTTGGTGAATCAAACGGATATTTTCCCGAATTTACAACAACAGTATGGCTCTATTCCGAATATTCCTTTATTAGAATTGGCTTATTATCCATTGGAACGAGGGATGTATAATTACGACACTACAAACACCGTAAATCCAGATGGGACGTTTGTAAATCCAGAAAATAGATGGGGTGGTATTATGCGTTCTTTGACTACCAATGATTTTGAACAAACGAATATTGAATTCATCCAATTTTGGATATTAGATCCTTTTAATGATGATGCGGAAAATGTAAATCCAAGTAGTCCGCACAATGGTGGAGACTTGTATTTCAATCTTGGAAATATTTCCGAAGATGTATTAGCTGATTCAAGAAAAAGTTTCGAAAATGGTCTGCCCCCTACGGGTGTTTCGATAAATGATGATTTGGATACTACTGCTTGGGCACGTGTTTCTACCCAACAAGTTGTAGTTAATGCATTCGATACGGATCCATCATCTAGATTAAACCAAGATATTGGGTTAGATGGTTGGAATAATACACAAGAAAAAGTTGCTTTCCAAAATTATGTAAATTGGGTTCAAAACAATGCAACATTGTCTGCCACAGCTAAAGCACGAATGATACAGGATCCATCAAATGATGATTTTAATTATTACCGTGACGATAATTATGATGCGGATACACTTAATATATTGGAGCGGTACAAATTGTTTAATGGCTCTGAAGGAAATTCTCCAACCACAGAAATGTCCGACACAGCAAATGTTGACGCATATCCTACACAAGGAACAAATACACCTGACATTGAAGATATTAATCAAGATAACAATCTTTCAGAATCTGAAAGTTACTTTCAATATCGTTTAAGTTTAAGACCAAATGATTTAGTTGTAGGGAAGAATTTCATTACCAATATTCAGCCATACACCAACGGCACAAAAACAGAACGTTGGATTCAAGTAAAAATTCCAATAAAGGAGTTTGAGAAAAAGGTAAATGGAATTCAAGATTTTAGATCTATTCGTTTCATGAGAATGTTTATGAAAGGATTTGATGAAGAAGTTTTATTGCGTTTTGCTCGACTTGAATTTATCAGAGGAGAATGGAGAAGGTATGCTGAAGATCTCACTCAACCTGGAGAAAATGTTCAGACTGATCCTAATTTAACAACTTTCAATATTGGTGCAGTGAATGTTGAAGAAAATGATCAACGAACGCCAATTAAATATGAAATTCCACCAGGAATTGTTCGTGAAATAGATCCTTCTCAAGTTTATGAAAGACAATTAAATGAGCAATCTCTAGTATTGGACATTTGTAATTTACAGGATGGTGATGCTAGAGCGGCATACAAAAATGTACAATTCGATGTTCGTACATATAAGAAATTAAAAATGTATGTTCATGCCGAAGAAGTATTAGCTTCTTTGCCTTTGAATAATCAAGATTTAACCCTTTTCGTTCGATTAGGAACAGATTTTAATGATAATTATTATGAGTACGAGATGCCATTGGATAAAACACAATGGGGTGCTACTTTGCCAGAAGACATTTGGCCTGAAGCCAATAACGTTGAAATAGTCTTTGATGATCTTTTGAATTTGAAAAAGAAGAGAAATGAATTGATTGATGGAGGAAGTTCAACGCTTTCTTATGTCATAGAGTATCTTGGAGAAGATCCAGCAAACCCATTACGAAGACTAAAAGTAAAAGGAAGTCCAAATTTACAAGGAATCAAAACGATTATGGTTGGGATCCGTAATCCGAGTAAAACAGAATTGAACCCTTGGCCGGATAATGGAGAGGCAGAATGTGCAATTATCTGGATTAATGAATTGAGATTAACTGATTTTATTAGTGAAGGTGGTTCTGCTGCAATTGCCCAAGCGAAATTGCAATTGGCTGATTTTGCTAATGTAAACATGTCAGGGAATTATTCCGGAATCAACTGGGGAAGTGTTGAAAGTCGTGTTCAAGAGCGTCAGAGAAATGAAAGGATAGGTGTTGATATGAATGCGAATGTTCAATTGGGCCAATTTTTTGGTCGCCAAGCAGGCGTTTCCTTACCTTTCTTTTATGGGTATTCTTTGGGATTAATAAATCCTGAATACGATCCATTCAGTCCTGATGTTCGTTTAGCAGATTATGATTCAACGCGAAAAGAAAAAGCCAAATTAGGGCAAGATTTTACAGAAAGGAAGTCTTATAATTTCACAAACGTAAGAAAGGAAGCGAAAGCTGGTTCAACAGCACATTTCTGGCGAATTTCAAATTGGTCGGCGAACTATGCTTTTTCTGAAAACTTGCATAGAGATTTCAATACCAATTACGATAGAACAAAGACATGGAATGGAGGGTTAAATTATAATTACTCGTTTACTGTTAAACCATTGGAGCCATTTAAAAAATTAAAATTTGTTCAGAAATCAAAATGGTTAGCATTGGTGAAAGATTTTAATCTTTACTTGACACCTAAGAATATTTCATTTACAAATGATTTAGTTAGATCATATAATGAAAGACAAGTAAGAAATAACATGGTACCAGATTATGAATTTCAGCCTGTTTATATCAAAAGATTTACATGGAATAGAGTTTATAACCTTGGATATGATGTCACAAAAAATCTAAAAGTGACTTTTGCCGCAACTAACAGATCAATTTTCGAAGAAGGAAATGAAAGAGTTGATAGAAAACTTGATCCTAATGGCTATCAAGCATTTAAAGACACAATAAGTTCACAAATGTCTTCTTTTGGTAAAACGATGGATTATTCTCATAATTATAGTGTGAATTATAATTTGCCTTTAGATAAATTCCCGGCAACTGATTGGATGACTGCAAATGTTAAATATGGTGGTACATATAATTGGCAACGTGCACCTTTAGGTCAATCAGAATTTGGAAATATTATTCAGAACAATAGGACGATTAATTTGACCGGACAAATGAATTTTACGAATTTATATAATAAAGTACCTTTCTTGAAGAAAGTAAATACTGATGGAAAAGGTGGAAGAGGCACAGTAGGTGCAAAAGATGTTATGTCTGATAAAAAGGTCGCTAAACCGAAAGAGGAAATTGACCCAAAAGAAGTTAAAAAACCTGATTCTGAAATGACAGATAAGGAAAAGAGGATAGCTAAAAGAGAAGAAAAGAAAAAAGAAAATGAAAAGAAACGCAATGGAAAAGTTCATCCGGTTGCTGGATTTTTGGCTAGGGCTGTGATGACGGTAAGAAACGTTTCTGGAACGTATGCATTAAATGATGGTACCCTTTTACCTGGGTACAACCAAAGCACAAGCATACTTGGGTTTAATAATGGCTTTAGTGCGCCACTTGGAGGTTTCGTCTTTGGACAACAACGTTATGATATCTGGGGTAGAGAGACAGGTTACAATATTGCAACTACAGCAGCAAGTAACGGTTGGTTGGTTCAAAATCAAGATCTGAATAAACAATATAGTGTAACGCATTCTCAAAATTTAAATTTAAGGGCTTCTCTAGAACCTATGAAAGATTTAGCAATTGAATTAAACGTCACTAGAACTTACGGGAATAATTCGAATGAATTTTTCAGATGGAATGACGCTACCCAACAATATGAAAGTCAAAGTAAGGTTGAAACAGGAACATTGACATATACGAATGTAACTATTGGATCTGCCTTTGCATTGGTAAGCAAAGATTACCAGTCTGAAACGTTCAAAACCCTTTTAGACAACCGTGTGCTTGTTTCTCAATTATTAGGTGCGAATAATACAAATTCAAATCCGTTACTTTCGGGTTATTACTCTGGATATAGTGGAACTCAACAGGAAGTTGTTACAGGTGCATTTTTAACAGCATATTCTAATAAGGAAATTTCAACAAAAACAGTTAATCCAATTAAAAATGTTCCGTTACCAAATTGGTCAGTTAATTATAACGGCTTGACTAAAATGGCTTTTGCCAAGAAATTTGTTAAGAATTTTGTAGTACGACATGCATATAGTTCTACCGTAAGTGTTTCTGGACTTCAATCAAATCTAAATGCTGAATTCGATGAAAATGGCAATGCATCAGCCGTGGATATCAATAATAATTTCATAGCTGACCGTCAAATCCAAAATGTAACGATTTCAGAGCGTTTCTCTCCGTTAATTGGAATAGATGCAACTTGGAATGTTAAAGGTCAAGGATTGATTACTAAATTCGAATTTAAGAAGGATCGCAGTGCAACACTTTCATTAAATAATAATCAAATAACAGAAGTTAGAGGAAATGAATGGGTTATTGGAACAGGATATAAGTTTGCTAAAGTAAAATTACCATTCGATAAAATACCTGCAAGTGCACTAAACATCCGCTTTGATTTATCTTTCCGTGACAACTTAACTGTAATTCGTAAGATTGTTGAAAACACTAATCAAGCAACTGCTGGACAACGAGTAATTTCAATCAAATCATCGATTGATTATAACTTGACTCAAAACCTGACAGTTCAATTGTATTATGATCAAGTAATCAATACTCCAAAGATTGCGACTTCTTTTCCAACTGGAAATATGAGCACAGGAATTCGTTTGAGATTTAACCTTGCAGGAGTTCAATAAATGATTTATACAAGACCAGCTCAAGAAGGTGATGAAGTGGCAATAATGTCTTTAATTCATGCGTTGGCAGAATATGAAAAGGCTCCAAATGAAGTCGTTAATTCTGCTCCAGATTTGAAAAAACATTTGTTTGAAGAAAAAATTTGTGAGGCCATTGTTGTCGTTCAAAATGATACAATAATCGGTTTTGCGCTTTATTATACCAATTACTCCACATGGAAAGGTAAATGTTTATACCTTGAAGATTTCTTTGTTTTGCCCGAGTATCGTGGAACCGGAATCGGATCACAATTATTTGATGAAGTTGTACAAATCGCCAAGGATCGTAAAGTGAAAAGGATGGATTGGCAAGTACTTGATTGGAATGAACCAGCATTGAATTTTTATAAAAAAAAGAATGCAATATTAGATCCGGAATGGATTAATGGGCGCTTTTTCTTTGATTAAACAAATATATAAACCTCTTGTTATACAACTATGAAGAACATTTTAATAGCTGGAGGAACTGGTTTAATTGGAAAGAAATTGGTTGCTCTTTTATCCGAAAAAGGACATAGCGTTTCAGTACTCTCACGATCTCCAAAAGGGCATAATCAATTTCTTTGGGATCCTCAAAACAACCTTATTGATGAATCAATACTGTCATCCGTCGATGTTCTTATCAATTTGAGTGGAGCAGGAATAGCAGATAAACGTTGGACAAAAAGTCGAAAAAAAGAATTGTTTGATTCTAGGATTAAAACGAATCAATTTTTATTCTCATTAGCGAATAGAATGCCTAATTTAAGTCACTTTATCTGTTCTTCAGGTATAAATTGTTACGGATATGAGGATTCTACCACAATTCACGTAGAAAGTGATCCTTTTGGAAACGATTACTTGTCTCAGTTAGTCAAAGATTGGGAACAAAGTGCAGATTTGTTTTTAGCAAAATGTGTTGTTGCAAAGATTAGAACTGCGGTTGTTTTAGATTCAGAAGGCGGTGCGTTGAAGAAAATGATTCCGGCAATAAAAATAGGCTTAGGATCTCCACTCGGAAGTGGAAAACAAGATGTCGCTTGGATTCACATAACTGATTTGGTTCGGGTATTTGAACATACCATAGATAAGAATTTAGCCGGTTCCTATAATACCATAGCTGGTTATACACCAAATAAAGAGTTCAATCAGAAAATAGCTGAAATATTGAATAAATCTTTTTGGGCACCGAATGTACCTCGTTTTATATTAAAATTGATACTTGGTGAAATGTCCATTATCCTTTTGGAAGGCGTTAAGGCATCTCACGAAAAATTGAGCTCAACAGGATTTGAGTTTAATTTTAAAACTTTAGACTCTGCGCTGAAGGATGTTTTGATTTAATAGCTTATAACAATTCATTCGCTAGGTTAGCAAGTTCTGATCTTTCACCCTTTTCTAATTTCACATGAGCAAACAATTCCTGACCTTTTAATCTATCTATTAAATAAGCTAAACCATTACTGTTTTCATCCAAGTATGGTGTGTCAATCTGATGTACATCTCCTGTGAAAATAATTTTAGTGTTTTCCCCAGCCCGAGTTATTATCGTTTTGATTTCGTGAGGAGTTAAATTTTGTGCTTCATCAACAATAAACATAATATTAGACAAACTTCTACCTCTAATAAACGCCAAAGGTGTAATAACAATTTTACCTGCCTGCTCCATATCTAAAATGGCCTTATGTTTCTTTTCATTTTCTCCAAACTGAGATTTGATAAATTTCAAATTATCCCACAATGGTTCCATGTATGGACCAATTTTATCGCTTGCATCACCTGGAAGAAATCCGATGTCTTTGTTCGAAAGCGGAACAATTGGCCTTGCTAATATTATTTGATGGAATGCCTTACTTGTCTCTAAAGCTGAAGCTAAAGCTAAAAGTGTTTTTCCTGTTCCAGCAACTCCCTGCAAGGCAACTAACTTAACTGTTGGATTCATCAATGCATGAAAAGCAAAAGCTTGTTCAGCATTTTTAGGTTTGATCCCATAGACATATTCCTTTTCAATTCGCTCAATTTGATCAGTTAAATGATTGTAATACGCCAATGAAGAAGTTTTACCATTCTTTAATATATAATATCCATTCGCTGTTTTTTTATTTCCAAGAATACCATTTTCCTCAATTCTACCACTTGTAAATATTTGTCTAATTATCTCAGAATCTACTCCTTCTATAGTATATGAAGATGCCTCGGTTAATTGGTCGTTATCTACTTTTCCTGTTTCATAATCTTCTGCAGCTATTCCAAGTGCTTTAGCTTTAATTCTTAAATTGATGTCTTTGGTTATTAACGTTACATCTTTTTTTGTTTCTACTTCCTTTAAATAAAGAGCAGCGTTGATAATTTTGTGGTCATTTTTCCCAACAGAATAAACATATTCCGCATTAACTTCACGTGGATTACTTTCCATAACCACCTTAAAATCACCCATTCCTTTTCCTAAAGAAACCCATTCTTGTAAACTTCCATTTCCAGATAACTTGTCAATAAATCGTATCACTTCTCTTGCCGAAAAATTCTTTGTATCGTTTCCAATCTTGAATTTATCTAATTCTTCCAAAACAGTAATTGGTATTGCTACATGATTTGTTTTGAAATTGGTGATGGCTTGATGGTCGTGTAAAAGTACAGAAGTATCAAGAACGTATATCTTTTGTTTTTTGGACATGTTTAGATTTTTTAATGAATATACTTGAAATCTATCGCAACGTATGAGAAAAAAATACTTAGTTATTTACAACTTTGTGTTAGCTTTTTCATCCAATATCATAAATACGCAATTTTAAAGCGAATAGTATATAATTTGAATGAAAATTAGTGCAATTTTAGAAAAAACGACTTCTACTGATTATTCGATTAACTGGAATATAAATCGAACCGAATACTTCATTTTTACTTAATGAATCAAGACTGAATTCTATTTTAGTTCCATTTTTGGTCCAAGTTCCATTATTTTTCTCACTTTCTTCAGTTTTAGGAGTATAAGATCCACTATGAAAAATATAGTAATTGGACATGGTTTTCATTTTCAGTTGAGGGGAGAATAAAAAACGATAATATTCGTCATCTTTGGTTAATATTCCTTTAGCTAACAGCCTATTTATAAGTCTCCTTGCCTTTTTGTTTGCAGAAAACATAAGTGAAAACCCTGGAACTTTCACCTCTTTTTCCATTTCAACCTCTGTCACATTAAAATCATCATCTAAAACAGATTCAATATATGTTTCTTTCACAGTTTGATATCCACCTTGACGAAATGATAAATCACCTTCCCAAGCTTCCAAAAATTCAGATGTAGGAAAACTTACTTTTTTGCCAATCTTTAAAAGCCACATATACAATGGATCAGTTGGGTCATTCCTGAGTTTGGAAATATCCAAATGGATATTAAGTATTTTATTTGTGAAATCCCCATTACGGAAATTCGTGCCCTCTTTTTTAAGCGAGATATTTAACGGCTTTTTATTTCTAATGTAGGTTAATAAACTAAAACTGACCGAATCACTATTGTGAGCAAAGATGGCAGTTTCAACTCCATTTTCTTTTAGCTTACTCCAATTAGAGTAGATCACTAATTTTTCATCTTTGAATTGCTTTTCTCGAAGAAAAGTTCTCCAAGCTGGCGTAATATCAAGGTATTTTGCATTTGAAACCTTTTCTAATTTTGTTTCAAAATCATCTCCCTTGTATATGAACATATAATTTTTACTATAAGTCAAATACCCTTTTTCTTTCTTAAATCGATAAACACGGTTCTCTTTAATTAACTCGTCTTCAATCTTGATAAAGGATTTTAAACGTTCAATTCCTTCGCTTATCTTACTACTATCCGTAACTTCAATTAATGCTCCCCAATCTCCTTTTTCATTCGCAAAGAAATATACGGGATTTTGCAGATTCAAACCATAAAGTTTTCCCTGACTTAATATAAATTCATATGTAAAAAGATCCCGAAAAGGAATTTTGTGATAATACATCATACCACTCGTTTCTCTTGCAAGATCTAGTACATAGGCACGGCCAATAAAATCACTATCAGGTAAACGGTCAACGATTCTAGGATTTACATGTTTTTTAAACAAGATTGGACGTAGTACTAAAAAGGCACCTAGTCCAATTGCAAGAAAAAGAATTAAGGATAATTTTTTAAACATTTTTGAGAAACCTATTTTGAAATAACGTAAAGGCTATTCAACATATCTAAGAGATATTTTCCTGAGTTATCGTACGTTCCACCGAAATTGTAGACAAGATTAAAATTAGTTTTCTCTTTTGTCGTTTTGGTTGTAGTTAATTCCATTATTCCAGTTTTGCCGCGCATTGCATCGATAATTTCATTTTGTTCGGCGCTAAAAAAGTCTTTAGGAAAACGATCAATCGCTTGTGCCCAATCAACTTGCGCATACATAAAGCCACTTTTCTTTGATTTTTTAGCTTCCTTTTTTGAAAGGGCAGATGATCCAAAACCATTTGTATGATTTACTGCAAGATTCTCGTCATTTGTAAAAATGAATAAACCATTCTTGTTAATCATATATAAAGGAGCAGCATCTAAAATCGCATCTTCATAAATCCAATAACTACCCATATTTTGAAAACGTGATGTTAATCGACTTAAATGATTCAATACTTTTTCCGGAATGTCACCTCTCTCAGTTGTAAATCCGATAGTAAAAATTGGCATATCTTCTTCAGCTTCAACTTCCTTTTCAATATACTCATAGGTTATTTCGTCGTAAGTGAACTCAATTTTTGTGGTTTTTATCTTTTTAATGCCATTAAACGTTCCAAACATACTTCCCTTATAGGTTCCAAATAACGCATCCTTATTTACGAATTCGTTCAATAATTCAATTGTTAAGACATTTGCTGAAATTTGGGCATTTCTTTCGTCTGTAAGTATAGGCATCACCACTTTATAAGCCTCTTCGTATGCTTGGCGAAGGTTTATATTATAAGTAAAGTATGCAGTATTGTCCTGATGTATATATTTTAATACATTCTTATCGAATTTGGAATCATTCATTTGTTCATAAATTGAACCGATTTTATCTCCATATCGTGCTTCCATTTTGAATTCAACAGAATTATCGTGCAGCAACAAATCTCCTAATAATACATTACCGGTATACAATTCCTTCATGTCATTATATAAAGAAGGAAACATTGTTTGGAAATACCATAATCCCTGAGATTTTTGGACACTTCTAGAATTGTCTAAATAAAATATACCCTCTGATGTATGTGTCAATTGTTCTGCAAATCGAATATCATACGTTAGAAGGTTTGTTTTCTCTATCAATAATTCATCACATAGTTCTTTTAACAGTTGAGTTTGCATAATTGATTGAACACTATCCCGTAATTCATAATAATTTTTTTGTGTTGGATCTTCGCCAGCTTCTGGAAACTCATAATTTGATTCAGGTTTTAGTTCTGGCTCCATTTCTTCAAAAATTTCTTCCTCAAAAACCTCTTCTTCATTTTCTTCCGGTACTTCTATATAGTCATCTATGTACCATGGATTTTCATTGCCTCTTGAATACCAAATGGAATCAGTCATTTCATCTACTTTTTCCATTGTAGGTTCAACGCGAATCAACAAAGCAGAATTCCCTTTAATTATCAAATTGTTAAAGTAAGAGCTATAATATTCAATGCCAGGATAAGGACTTTCAATTCGTTCGAAATCATCGAAAACCATGAACAAATTTTCTTTATTTTTTATTCCAAACGTGAATCCTGAAACTTCGTGATCTTCCCCGCGACCGTAAAATACGTTTAGCTTTTGATCAAAGTCAATACCCGAATCTTTTAACGTTTTACCAGAAGTAGAACCGTCAAATAATTCTTGTTGAATTTCTTCCATGAATTCGTACTGAACTAATTCATCAAGTGATATTTTTTGAAGAAGATTGAAATTATTTATACTAAAAACAGTAACGGCATCTTTTGGAATTAGGTCTTCTGATTTTTGAGCATTTGCCAATCCTGAAATGAATAGAATTGCAATAATATTTTTTATCTTCATGTGTAAGTGTGGAATCACTTGTTTATACTAAAATCTTAAGCAAAATTACTAAAAAATAAAGTGCTAATTCTTGATTGGCGTGAGATAGATTGTGTTTTCTATAATATTTGAATTTTGTGTCAAAGCATAAGGATTCGTACGAATCATAACTGCCATCTTATTTTTTGAAAGTGTTGCTGATGCATTGTCGAATTTATCTACTGTTCGTTCAAATCGAGAAATTGATGTGTAGTTTCCTTGCTTCATTAATTCAATATCTTCCTGCTTAAAATCTTTTGTTTTTTTAACAGTTATTTCTGGTATTGATCGTACCATTTTTGTTCCATCCCAATTCAACCAAATTTCTTCTAATTCAGGAATGTTTTTCTCCTTACTTACCTCTTGGATAACTTCTTTAAGTGCAGTTTGAAGGACCGTGACATTGGTGAAATCACATTGTAATTTAAAAATGTAATCGGTGAAATTATAATCCAATAATACATTAGAAATACCTGACTTAGCTTCCAAAGCTTTCTTAAAAGACAATATGTTCTCTTGAATTTCAGCAATTGTTGGAACCTTTCTGCCATCCAAACTATCCAAGGCAAGAATTGAATTAATTTTAATCTTACTTGAGCTTAAATTCACAGTATATTTTAGCGTACCAGACCCATCGTTTTTAATAGAAATATCATCGATTATTTCTATACAAGAAGTAAAACTTAGCACAATAACAAGAAAAGCGATAAAAGAAGTAATTTTCATATAGCAAATTTAAGCAATTCCGACTTGGCAAAAACAATACCAAGAAAATTGTAATAACATTGAAAAGTGAACAGCCAATGTTTTAATCTGAGTTCAGTTTTTTAATTAATTTTGCATCTTAAATTTCACATCCATGAAAGTTTTCAAATTTGGCGGGGCTTCAGTAAAAGACCCAAATGCAGTTAGAAATGTATCTAATATTCTATCGTTATTTGGTGGTCAAAAATTGATGGTCATCGTTTCAGCGATGGGGAAAACAACTAATAAATTGGAATTATTGGTGAAAGCTTCATTTGATCGTGACCGTAAAATATATATGGCGCTTTTGGATGATGTTTATGATTTTCATATACATATTTTAGGGGAACTGTTTTTAGAAAAACATTTTGCTATTTACAATCAAGTCGAGGATGTTTTTGAGAAATTAAGGGATAGATATAATGAACCTCTTCCTGATAATTACAGCTTTGAATATGATCAAATTGTTTCCCTTGGCGAATTACTTTCTTCTCAAATTGTGACAGCGTTTTTGTTGGAACAAGGACACTCTGCCTCATGGGCGGATTCAAGAAAATTGATTCGTACAAATAATAATTACCAGGAAGGTGAGGTCGATTGGAATAAAACTGAAGAATTAATTGGTTCGAATATCATTTCTCAATTTAAACAAGTTGATATTCAAGTCACGCAGGGATTTATCGGTCATACCCCTGAAGGGTTTAATACAACTTTAGGACGTGAAGGGTCAGATTATACAGCTGGAATTTACGCGTATTGCATAAATGCTGAAAGTGTGACTATCTGGAAAGATGTTCCTGGAATGTTGAATGCAGATCCAAAATGGTTTGATAATACGATTAAATTAGAAAGTATTTCATTCAAAGAAGCAATAGAACTTTCGTACTATGGGGCATCTGTAATTCATCCTAAAACTATTAAACCGCTGCAGAATAAAGGAATTCCGTTATACGTGAAATCGTTTCTAAATCCTGAAGCTGAAGGAACTGTAATTCAGGCATCAACAACAAATGATCATTTAGTTCCTTCGTTTATTTTTAAAATGGATCAAATCCTTTTTTCATTTACAACAAAAGATTTTTCTTTCATCGTTGAAGAAAATTTAAGTGATATTTTTAATCGATTAGCGAAAGTGAATGCTAAAATTAATTTGATGCAAAATTCAGCATTAGATTTTTCAATTTTACTCGATAGAAATAAAGTGAATCCTGATGAAATTTTGGAGCTGTTTAAAGATACGTACGAAGTTCGTTACAACGAAGGATTAGAGTTAGTAACGATTAGGCATTATGACGATGAGACTTTAGCCCGAGTAACTGAGAATAAAAACATTTTGTTGGAACAAAAAACACGTCAAACAGCTCGTTTGATTATGAAAGAAAAAGTATAATCTAGACATTTTCAATATACCCTAAAAGAGGTAGTTTAAACCACTGATCAAATAGGTAACTTTGCTTCAAGTAAAGAATAAAATGAGTAAATTTTTATCTTCAATTATACCAGGTCAACTTGTAAAGGTTTCTTCAATCAAAGATTCAGCGTTAAAGCCGAAATTGATGGAGATGGGATTGGTTAATGGTAAAGAGTTACGTGTGTTATTTAAAGCGCCTTTTGGCGATCCAATTGCTGTTGACGTTCACGGATATGTCTTGTCGATTCGATTAGATGAAGCAGGATTAATTGAAGTAGAAGACTCCCATTAATGAATGTTTTTGCCTAAGTTTGTTATCCAACAAATTATAGTAATGTTGTATTTCACTTTCTTTTCTAGGAGTTAAATACAACCGTTGAATAATAACGATTTAAATAAATGAGAATTGCACTTTTAGGAAATCCGAATACAGGTAAAAGCTCTGTATTCAATATGTTGACAGGATTACGTCAACATATTGGAAATTTCCCAGGTGTCACGGTAGATAAAAAATTCGGTGTTTTTTCAACTGGAAAAGAGGAACATACATTAATTGATTTTCCTGGAACATACAGCATTTATCCACGATCTAAAGATGAACAGGTAGTATATGACGTATTATCTAATCCAGGTCATTTAGACTTTCCTAATCTTGTTATTGTTGTTGCTGATGAATCGAATCTAGAAAGAAATCTTTTTCTTTTCACACAAATATATGATATGAAAATCCCTTCAATATTAGTCTTGAATATGGCTGATATTGCTCGAAAGAAGGGAAAAATAGTTGATATAGAAAAATTGCAAGAACGCTTTTCGGGTTCAATTATTATTGAAACAACAGCGCGAATTGGCATAGGCAAAGAACGATTGCTCCAAGCTGTTGAATCAGCTTCCGATAGCATCAAATACGAGTCTTTTTTATCAAATGCGGAAGTATGCGCTGTTGATGATTTAAAAGGTCAAGAGGTTGAAGCTAACAGCCGATATGTCTTAATTAGTCAGTTAATTGAAGAGATAGAAATAATAAAAGTTCCAAAAAATGAATCACTATCTAATCGCATTGATAAAATTTTAGTTCATCCAGTTTTTGGGTACCTCATCTTTGCTGGAATCTTGATGCTGATTTTTCAATTCATTTTTGCTTTTGCATCCTATCCAATGGATTTCATTGATAGTAGTTTCTCTAATTTTAGTGGATGGCTTAGCGAATCATTGCCAAAAGGATTGTTTTCTGATTTATTGAGCCAAGGTATTGTACCTGGAATAGGAGGTGTGGTTGTATTTATTCCACAAATTGCATTGTTGTTTTTCTTTATTTCAATTTTAGAAGAAAGCGGATATTTAGCCAGAGTAGTATTCATTATGGATCGCCTTATGCGTCCATTAGGGCTAAATGGGAAAAGCGTAGTTCCATTGATCTCTAGTGTTGCCTGTGCTATTCCAGGTATAATGGCGACTAGAACAATTTCTGATTGGAAAGAGAGAATGATCACAATTTTGGTAGCGCCATTAATGAGTTGTAGTGCGAGAATTCCAGTTTATACTTTGTTAATTGCTTTGGTCATACCAAATGAAGAGGTTTTAGGTTTTATCAATCTTCAAGGATTGGTTTTATTTGGTTTATATTCTCTCGGACTAATTGCTGCATTGATAATTGCGTTTATCTTAAAAATGATTATTAATTCTAAGGAAAAAGGATTTTTACTTTTGGAATTACCTTCCTATAAAACGCCAAGATGGGGAAATGTTGGAATTAC
>VFKM01000020.1 GCA_009885545.1 Flavobacteriales bacterium | reverse complement strand
TCAATGCTATACCATCTGCACCAACTGCAGGAATGGATACGACATATTGTACAAGTTGGACCTATTTAGCGATGACGGCTTCAGGATCTAGTGGAACGTATACATGGTATTCGGATGCAGGATTAAGTAGTGTTTTAGCTACAAGTGGATCTTTACTTCCAACGGATGCAATAGGATCAACGACTTACTATGTTACTGAGACATTGTTGGGTTGTGAAGGTCCTTCAAGCACAGTTGTAATTACCATTGAGGATTGTCAGATTATTGTACCAACAGCATTTACACCAGATGCTGATGGAGTAAATGACAACTGGGAAATAGTGGATTTGGATGAAGTTTATCCGAACAGCGTTGTGATGGTTTACAATCGTTGGGGTAGTTTATTGTACCAATCAGAAGAGGGTTCTTATGCCTCGAATCCATGGAATGGTGATTATGAAGGAAGTGCATTACCAGTTGGATCATATTATTTCATAATAGATTTCAATTTGGAAGATGTAGAACCGATGAAAGGAATTGTATCTATAATTCTGAATTAATAATTTAATACTTTACAAAAAATTATGAACAATGTATTAAAACAAACGAATTATGGTGCATTATCAACACTATCAACGGTTTTCTTCTTTTGGGGATTTATTGCCGCTGGAAATAGCGTCTTCATTCCTTTTTGTAAGAATTATTTTAATCTTGATCAATTTCAAAGTCAGTTAATTGACTTTTCCTTTTATCTCGCTTATTATCTCGGTGCTTTATTTTTATTTATTACAAGTGCAATGATAAAAAAAGATATTGTAGGTACTTGGGGATATAAAAAGAGTATTGTTATTGGATTATTATTTTCAGCTTTTGGTGCTGGAGTAATGATTTTATCTGTTTATTCTAATTTATTCATTGGGATGCTTGTTGGATTGTTTATAGTTGCATTGGGGTTTTCACTGCAACAAACGGCAGCTAATCCATTTATGATACTTATTGGTGATGAGTCTACTGGTTCGAACAGAATAAGTCTCGGTGGAGGAATAAATAGTCTGGGTACTACAATTGGCCCCTTGATCGTATCCTTTGCATTATTTGGTTCATCAGGCGCTATTTCAGATGAAATGATAAAATCCCTCTCTCTTTCAAAGGTGATCATGCTTTATTCGCTTGTTGGTGCTTTATTTGTTCTATTAGCTATTATGTTCTTATATTCTAAAAAAGTGCCTGAAGGTAAGATTATAGACAATGAAATAACTGATATATCATCTGAAAAGGAGAACATGCCGAAGCGAAGTATTGCAGTGTTGCTGATTATGACATTTCTATTGATTGTTTGTTTTACTCCCGTTTTTCAAAGTTACAGAAGTCAGGAGGCAAAAGAAATTATTAAAATGGAAAAGATGCTTGTAAAACAGGAATCCAAAACCCTTAATAACTATCTTTCAATCGAAAAGGCTCATCAGAATAAAGCACTCGAAAAGAAGATTATCTTGCAAAAGGGAGAACTTGATAAAAATCGTCTCTTCTGGTTATTGGGTGGATTAGCAACAGTTGTAATTTCTATTCTTACAGCCTCTGTTTTGGGGAAGAAACAAAAAATAGGTTGGGGAGCTTTACAATATCCTCAATTATCCCTTGGCATGTTGGCAATTTTCGTCTATGTCGGTGTTGAAGTCGCAATTGGAAGTAATCTTGGAGAACTTTTAAAACAAAAAGAATTTGGTGGTTACAGTTCATCTGAGATTGCCCCTTTTGTTTCAATGTTTTGGGGAAGTTTAATGATTGGGAGATGGACTGGATCGATTAATGTGTTTGGATTCAATGAAAGAACGAATATGCTATTAATGGTAATTGTCCCATTTATTGCTTTCGGTTTAATTATTGGCTTAACCTCTCTTTCTGGATACAATGTAAGTGTGCTTTGGTGGTATGCCCTTTGTGTTATATTGCAGATCGTAGCTATGATGGTCACTAAAAATAAGCCAGTATTGATGTTGGGAGTTTTAGGAATATTAGGTGTTGCGGCAATAATTATTGGACTAACAACTTCAGGGCTAATATCAGTGTATGCATTTTTAAGTTGTGGGTTGTTTTGCTCTATTATGTGGCCAGCAATTTTCTCATTATCGCTTTCGGGGCTCGGAAGATATCAGTCCCAAGGATCTGCATTTTTGGTAATGATGATTCTAGGAGGAGCAATAATCCCTACAATTCAAGGGAAATTATCTGACCTTATTGGTATTCAAAACTCATTCTTTATTGGAGGAATATGTTTTTTATATCTTGTGTTTTTTGCCTTTTTCGTAAGAACTTATTTAATGAAGAAGCACGTAGATATAGAAAATCCATCTGTGGGTCATTAGTTAATGTGTGCTAATTTTGATTTGAGATAATCAATTTTTTCAATTTCCATTACATCTACTCCTCGCTCAACACCAAGATAGTATGAGGACCAATCGAGGATATTTATCAAATAAAAAGTTTGTTCCATTTGATTTTCACCTTTGGCATAGATTGAAATAATCTTATTTGTTTTTTCCTCAATAATTTTTCGAGTAAGCTCAAATCGCTGGAAATTATTATCATTCATATCACTATTGTATAGGAATATTGCTGAATGACTTGAATCTGCTGATGCCCAACCTAAAAGCTCGTTGTGATTCATCTCAGGCAAGACATGATAACGACAAAGATATTTACTGTTTTCATTAAATTGTTGTTTCCCTCTTATTGCAACAGATTCATATGGATCTTCCGCATAAATTACAGGAGTGGTGCCATTTATTACTTCAACTACCTCTTTTGCCTTTGCCTTTATTTCTTCCTGATTTTCACTTAAAAATTCACTGCAATTATTGATTTGCATTATGCACTTTTCACTAATTAATCCCAAAATTTTTAATACATACAACTGTAAAACAACAGAATATGCAAGTGCAGCTCGAGGTGGGTATCCCGGTGGGACTATAACAACATCAAACTGATTTTGATTGCACATATCTAAAAGTCGGCCTCCTGAACAAATGCCTATAATTCTTGACCCTTTTAGGATGCACTTTTCTATAGCACACAAGGTCTCTTCTGTATTTCCTGAATAAGATGTAGCGATAACCAAAGTGTTCTTGTCAATCCAAGCAGGTATCTTATAATTTTGAATAAAAGAAATTGGAACTTTAATTTCTTGTTCTACCAATTGGGCAACGATTCTGGAACCTATCCCCGAGCCTCCCATACCAATGAAGACAATATTTGATATCCCTTCAGATTTAGTTCTTAGATTTTGTTTTTTTGCAATTGAGATTGCTTCAATTATTTGTTCGCTGAAATTTTCAATTAACTCTTTCATTTGTATTCATATTTAACATTCGTAATTGCATGTGATAATCAACAAGACCGTCAATTGGTTTTTTTATCACTTTGCCCAGTTTTACATTATTGATTTCACACGCACGTTGAAGCTCTTCATAAAACACACAAGCTATCGAACCTATAAAATGTACACTGTAACGTTCGAAATTTTGATAACATTTAACATGTATGTCTATGAAATGTTTGAACCCTTCAAATATCATTTCTGATATGTAGGGCTCGTCTTGAAAATTTTTAATTAACGGCATAAACGAAGCCAAATAAACGTTGGCGTTGGTTTTCATATATAAATTTTCAAAGATTTTTTCTTTATCTAGGTTAAATTCTACCTTCAATGCATTTTGAATACTTTCAGGCATTTTATTGTAAAGAAAATCAGTTAAAAGCTTTTTCCCGAAATAAGATCCACTCCCTTCGTCTCCAAGAATATAACCTAATGCTGGAATATTTTCCGTTACAATAGTACCATCATAAAAACAAGAATTGGAACCAGTTCCCAAAATACATGAAATTGCAGGCTCATTTTCATAAGTAGCAAAAGCGCAAGCACAAAGATCATGACCAACTTGTATCCTCGCTTTAGTAAATACTTGCTTTAAACCGTTTTCGATAATTGCATTTAGTTTATCTGAAGAACAGCCAGCCCCATAAAAATATACTTCTTGAACCTCAGGTCCTAAACCGTACAATGAAGAATTTTTTCTTAATTCAGCTAAAATGAAATTTTCGTCATGAAAAAATGGGTTTAACCCTACGGTTGTGTATTGAATTTGTTCGTCTCCAGAAATAGAAACCCAATCACTTTTTGTAGACCCGCTATCAACTATTAATATCATACAATTGTATTTATTTATTAATTATTCGACTAAAATAAGAGTTTTTATTATACTTTTCGTACTTTTGACAATAAGTATTTATTTTAAAAGTATATATGGTTGATTCACATCAAAATATAAAGCAAATTAAACCATTCAATTTCGTTGTTTTTGGTGGTGATGGAGATCTATCGAAACGAAAAATAATTCCTGCTCTATTTCATCGATTTGCTGACAAACAAATTAAAGTAGATTTCACAATAAGGTGTATTACAAGAAATCTAAGTGATGAAGTAGCATTTAAACAGACGCTGAAAGAATTTATATTACTAAGTTTAAAGGAAAATGATAAAAATGCCATAATTGATGATTTTTTAAAAAGAGTTGCTCTGATTAAAATTGAAAAGAATGATAAAGCTTCATACGATAAATTGAAAGTTGATTTAGAAAAAACAAAATCATACCAGAACGTATATTATTTTTCGGTTCCCTCTTCTGCGTTCTCCGAAATCTGTAATACACTCAAAAGTTCAGATCTAATAAACGATCAAAGTAAAGTAGTTTTAGAAAAACCCCTTGGATATGATTTAAAATCAAGCAGGGCAATCAATGACATTATTTCAGCAGCCTTTAAAGAAGAACAAATATTTAGAATAGATCATTACTTAGGTAAGGAAACTGTTCAAAACTTAATGGTTTTGCGCTTTGCAAATCATTTATTTGAACGAGCATGGAATGCTGAGAATATAGAAGATATTCAAATTACTGTTGCCGAAAGTTTAGGTGTTGAAAAACGTGCGGGATACTATGACAAAACAGGTGCATTACTCGATATGATGCAAAATCACTTATTACAACTTCTTTGTCTCATTGCTATGGAGCCTCCTTCTAGTTTAAATCCTAATGCTGTCAGAAATGAGAAGGTAAAAGTACTGGAGTCTCTGCGTTTATTTGATAAAGAATCCATTAAAGAAAATGTTGTCAAGGGACAATATACTAGAGGGGCAAATGGTGAAACTAAACTCAATTCGTATCTGGAAGATATTGAAAAGTACAACTCTGAAACTGAAACTTTTGTTGCTATAAAAGCGCATATCGATAATTGGAGGTGGAAAAACACTCCTATTTATTTAAGAACCGGAAAACGAATGAAAAAAAGGTATTCAGATATTGTCATAAATTTTAAGGAGCTCCCTCATAGTATTTTTCCAGAATCCAATTATCCATTAAAAAATAAATTGATTATTAGACTGCAACCTGAAGAACGAATTGAACTTGTTCAATTAAGTAAGGTTCCAGGACCTGGTGGTTATCGATTTAAACCAATTTCACTTAAATTAGACTTTATTGATTCATTTCAAGATAGAATGCCTGATGCATACGAACGATTAATTATTGATTTGATACGTGGAGATCAAACATTATTTATGCGTCATGATGAACTTGAAGCAGCATGGATTTGGATTGAATCAATCAACAAGAATTGGAAAAAGGAAATACCCCTTATACTTTATGAATCTGGATCATGGGGACCTGGCAATGATATTCTAGATGAAAATATAAAATGGGAAACGAAATAAAATTGAAAATTGATAAATTTCAAAGTGAAGAGCGATTAGTAGATTCCATTGTTGGTTCTCTGATTTCAGATTTGGAAAAATCCATAGTAGAGACTGGTAAAGCTAAAATTCTCCTTTCAGGGGGAAGCACTCCAGGTCCAATTTATAGAGCTCTGGATAAGAAATGCTCCTTCCTTGAAAAACTAAAAATTGGATTGGTCGATGAAAGGTATGTCGCCCTAGATAGTGAATTTAGTAATGAACGATTGATAAAGTCATGTTTTACAAAATTACCCAGTGATTCTTATACTATCCAGGGAATGGTTTATGACGTTCAAGATGAAGCCAGGAACATAGAACTTTTAAAATCAGAATATCAAGATTTCATAAATCGAACAGATGTTGTTATATTAGGCATGGGAACAGATGGACATATTGCTTCGATTTTCCCAAATGATATCAAATCAACGGCAGTTTTAAATAGTAATCAAAAAAGTGTGTTCAGCACTAAAGCTCCAAATTATCCTGAACAGAGAATAACGTGCAGCCTTGATATGATAACAAGTGCAAATTCAGTTTATTTAATTATTGCAGGAGATGAAAAATTAAAAATACTTGAGAATAGTGATCTTTCACTACCAATTCATATAGTAATTAAAAAGAGAAATGACATTAAATTATATTTTCTAGCAAAATGATTAATTCAAAAATAAAAGAAGTTACAGATAGAATAATAAAAAGAAGTAAAGCTTCTAGAGATTCATATTTGAAAAATTCAAATGTTAATTTTAACAAATCTTCTGGAAGAAATCGATTGAGTTGTGGAAATCTTGCACATGCATTTGCTGGCTGTGGACCAGACGACAAATCGACAATAGCAAAAGGAATAGAACCTAATATTGCAATAATCACGGCATATAACGATATGCTGTCAGCACATAAGCCTTACGAAACATATCCTAATGAACTGCGCAAGTATGCCAATGAACTAAATGCAACTGTTCAGGTTGCTGGAGGAACACCTGCAATGTGTGATGGTGTGACACAAGGTCAGCCAGGCATGGACTTATCACTATTGAGTCGTGATGTAATTGCTCTTTCCTCAGCAATAGGACTTTCTCATGACATGTTCAACGGTGTATTGAATATGGGAATTTGTGATAAAATTGTTCCGGGTTTGCTAATTGGAAACCTGAGTTTTGGTCATTTACATTCAATTTTTGTACCTGCTGGACCGATGCCTACTGGAATTTCAAATGATGAAAAAGCAAGAATTCGAGAAGAATTTGCTGAAGGGAAAATCGGTAGGGAAGAACTTCTTAAAGGTGAATCAGACTCATACCACTCGCCAGGAACATGTACTTTCTATGGAACAGCGAATAGTAATCAAATGCTGATGGAAATTATGGGAATGCAATTACCTGGCTCCAGCTTCATAAATCCAGATTCTAGTATGAGAAGAGCTTTAAATAAAGAGGCTGTTCGCGTATTAGTTGATAATATTAGAAATAAAGATTATTCCACTACAATTGGACAAATTGTAGATGAGAAATGTATTGTGAACGGAATCATTGGTCTATTAGCAACTGGAGGGTCAACGAATCATACCATACATCTTGTGGCTATGGCTAAATCCGCTGGGATAATAATTAATTGGGATGATTTTTCAGATCTTTCTGAAGTTATACCTTCAATTGCTCGAGTTTATCCAAACGGAGCTGCAGATATCAATCACTTCCATGCTTCTGGAGGAATGGCATTTGTTATAAAAACATTGCTCGATGAAAATCTGCTTCACGAGGATGTAAACACAATTGTAGGGAAAGGTTTATACAAATACACTCTTGAACCAAAATTGAAAAATAATATTATCAGCTATGAAGATGGTCCTACTGCATCTTTAAATGAATCAATCATACGATCTGCAAAAAATCCATTCCAGGTGACGGGTGGTCTTAAAGTTTTAAAAGGAAACCTTGGTGTTTCTGTGATTAAAACTTCTGCTGTTGCAATGGAACATAGAATTGTGGAAGCTGAAGCTATAGTATTTGATGATCAGGATGATTTAATCAAAGCATTTCAGGCAGGAGAATTAAACCGGGACTTCATTGCTGTAATTCCATTTCAAGGTCCAAAACAAAAGGGAATGCCGGAATTACATAAACTTACACCCACTCTGTCAATTTTACAAAAGAAAGGGCACAAAGTTGCATTAATTACAGACGGCAGAATGTCTGGTGCATCAGGAAAAGTTCCTGCAGCAATTCACTTAACCCCAGAAGCAGCAACGGGAGGTGTAATTGGATTGATTCGTACAGGAGATCGATTGATTTTAGATGCCGAAAATGGTATTCTAAATTGTTTAGAAGACAACTTAGAGTCACGACCAGCAAGGCAAGTTATATACGATGATTCATCACACGGACGCCAACTTTTTAGAAACCTAAGAGCTCTTATTTCATCTAGTGAAGAAGGTGCAGGAATAATTTAAAAATTATGATACAAAACAATATAGAAGCAATTTTAAAGGAAAACTCACTCATTCCAGTTGTTACCATTGAGAGCTTGGATCAGGTCGATAATATTTATAGATGCTTAAGTTCACAAGGCATTAAATGTATCGAGATTACACTTCGTACACAAATTTCTTGGGAGGCTATTTCACTTTTCAAAGAAAAATATGGCTCTGAATTTCAAATAGGTGTTGGTACAATTACATCCAACGAAGATATTTTGAATTGCATGAACCTTAAAGTAGATTTTATGGTGAGCCCAGGACTAACAACTTCAATGATTCAACAATTTGAAGATAGTGGGATACCTTTTCTACCTGGTGTAGCGACACCAAGTGAAATAATTACAGGGATCAACT
This sequence comes from Flavobacteriales bacterium, assembly GCA_009885545.1. Lineage (GTDB taxonomy): Bacteria > Bacteroidota > Bacteroidia > Flavobacteriales_D > Crocinitomicaceae > M0103. The sequence continues at coordinate 5,194 of VFKM01000020.1, read as the reverse complement.
TAGGCTGGCGAGTATTTAAGTTTTTTCCCGCAGATTTATTCGGTGGAGCCAAGGCACTTAAAGTTTACGGAGCTATTTTCAAAGATGTAAGCTTCTGCCCAACGGGAGGAATCAATAAAGAAAATTATCAAGAATTTTTAGATTTAAAGAATGTAATTTCAGTCGGTGGTTCTTGGCTTTTAAACCAATAAAAATGGGAAAAATTAAACTTGGAATAAATGGATTTGGAAGGATTGGGCGATTGATTTTTCGTTTAGCAATTGAACAAGAAGAATTCGAAGTTGTTGCTATTAATGACTTAGTAGAGTTAGACTATTTAGCTTACCTCATGAAATTTGACTCTACACATGGACGTTTCAATGGCACTGTTGAAGTTGTAAATGGGCATTTAATCGTCAACAATAAGCCAATTCGTGTAACGTCTGAAAGGAACCCTGAGAAAATAGATTGGAGTTCTATAGGTGCCGAATATATCATAGAAGCAACAGGTATTTTTTTAACACATGATTCTGCTAGTGCTCATCTCAGAGCTGGTGCAAAAAAAGTTATCATGACTGCTCCTTCTAAAGATGAAACGCCAATGTTTGTAATGGGAGTAAATCACAACCAATATACAAACGATATGAATATTGTTTCCAATGCCTCATGTACCACCAATTGTTTGGCTCCAATAGCCAAAGTATTAAATGATGCCTTTGGTATAAGAGATGGATTAATGACCACAATTCATGCAATGACAGCTACACAAAACACTGTTGATGGAATATCTAATAAAGATTGGCGGGGTGGGCGTGGAGCCTCTCAAAACATTATACCTTCTTCCACAGGAGCAGCAATTGCAGTTGGAAAAGTAATACCTGAGTTAGACGGTAAGATAACTGGAATGGCATTCCGAGTGCCAACTCCTAACATCTCAGTTGTAGATTTTACTGTAAATCTAAAAACACCTACAAACTATGAGGAAATAAAAAAAGTGATGAAAGAAGCATCAGAAACTCATCTTAAAGATATTCTCGGTTACACGGAGGACGCTGTTGTTTCTTCAGACTTTTTAGGTGATACTAGAACATCTATTTTTGATGCAAATGCAGGGCTTGCTCTAACAGATACTTTTGTGAAAATTGTTTCTTGGTATGATAATGAATGGGGTTATTCAGCTAAAACTCTTGAGCTTGCTCATCACATCAGCGGCCAATGTAACAAGTAAGTCCTTTATTCTGTTTTGGCCAAAAGGTGGTCTTAATGAAAATTCCTTAAATCAATATCTGTCACTTCAAAATGTATTAAGCGTTGGCGGATCTTGGATGCTGACATAATTCCTATTAACTCTTAATTGAGAGATTATGAATTGCCAAAAGAAAATCAACCTACTCACTCAAGGTTATGAACCGAAGGAATTCATTCCCCATTAAGTTTGTGAAGGAATTTATCAGGTTTTGTAATAGAATTTACATTTGAGAAGTGCTCGAAAGATCTACTCTGAAACATTTTCTATTTCAACCTGCAACAAATCCTGAAACATTTTGACGTTTTGTGAATTCCTATGCCGTAATCTGACCGATTTGGAATAAAAAACAAAACCCCTAAGAAATTTGATACTTCTTAGGGGTTTCTAACCTTTCAGCCATAAAAGGCGTGCTTTTAACGTTGTTGCGGTAAACCGCTTTAGCGGTCTGGACGGGACCGAGTCAGCGTATGCCTTTGTATTGTTTTTCAATGAGTTAGGTGTTGTAAAAATAGGCTTGTTCGCCGCTTTGTTCACCTTTAATCAATTGGAATTTGCTTGAATTTAAAGAACGAGTTCTGAAGTAAAGGTACTAAAACCTAGTGTTTGAAACTAAAATTAATGGGAAATCTTTAGAAAAACGGGTGGTTTTAATCCAGAAATGAGGACCGTTATAAAAGACAAAACCCCTTCGACATTGATACATCTAGGGGGCTTCTAATCCACACAGCCATATGTGGCTTGTCTTAAATATTTTTTCTAATTGCTTAGAGTGGTGCAAAGATAGGTATTTAATCGAGAAAATGCATTTTATTGTTTGTTGATCTATTTGTTGTAGAATAATCACTACATAATCGGATTAAATCCGATTATGTATAGAATAATTGACATTAATATGTTAAATTTTTTGCATTTAATCGGAATTATTCCGATTATTACATTAAAATTTGACAGTATGGATTTTAGAATGATGATTAAGGAACACGTCGATGCTCCATTTTATAGGCATTTGATACTGGAATTGCTTCATGAATACAAACGTCCGAATGATAAAATAAGTGAATTACTCAAAAGCGGTGATCTCATTTCTGTTAGAAGAGGTCTTTATGTTCTTGGGCCAAATATAGATTTACCTTTACCAGAACCATTTTTGATTGCAAACCATCTTCGCGGACCAAGTTACGTTTCTTTGGAGTCGGCTTTGTCTTATTGGGGATTAATACCAGAGCGTACATTCGAAGTGAGTTCTGTAACAGTAAAAACCTCAAAAAAATATAAAACCCCAGTCGGAAGGTTTAATTACCAACAACTCCCGCTACCATATTACTCATTTGGCATTAGAAGTATTCAACTTACTCCTAAACAAACAATTTTAATTGCTTCACCTGAAAAGGCAATATGTGATAAGATAGTGCTTACTTCGATGATCAATCTAAGAAGTACTAAACAAACGCGGGAATTCTTAATGGAAGATCTCCGAATGGATGAGGATATGCTAAAGACATTAGATTTAGATTTATTGGATTCATGGTTGGACGATGCACCGAAAAAGAATAGTCTAAAAATGTTAATTAATACCCTTCAGGAATTATGATAAAAGAATGGATTGCAGAATATAATCCGCAAAATGAGGAAGAGATTTTATCTGCATTACGCGAAATAATGCAAGAAGTGGCCTTAGCAGGTTTATCACGAACAGATTTTTTCGAGAAAGCGGCTTTTTACGGAGGAACGGCATTACGAATCTTTTACGGATTAGACCGATTTTCAGAAGATTTGGATTTTTCATTGCTCACAACAAATTCCGAATTTTCTCTTGAGCCATATTTCCCGGCAATTCTTACTGAGTTCGAATCTCTTGGTATAAAGGTGAGTATAAAAGAAAAAGATAAAACGAAACAAACATCTATTGATTCGGCGTTTTTAAAAACGGAAACTATTTGGAAAGAGTTAATTCTGGAAGATATTATTAAACAAACAGGTGTAAAATCAAATAAGCTGATTAAAATTAAAATTGAAGTGGATCGCAAACCTCCACTTGGGTTTGAGACAGAAGAGAAACTATTAATTCGTCCATTCTCATTTTATGTAAAATGTTTTACTCGTCCAAGTTTATTTGCAGGGAAAATGCACGCCCTTTTATACAGAAAATGGAGGGATCGAGTTAAAGGAAGGGATTGGTATGATCTCGAGTGGTATATCAAAAAAGGAATCCCTTTGGATGCAGGTCATTTCCTACTAAGAGCAAAAGACACTGGAGATTGGAAGGGTGATTCTATTACTAACGAACAAATCATTGAATTACTAAAATCCAAAATTGATTCAGTTTCATTTGATACTATAAAAGAGGATGTGGTTCGATTCATAAAAGACGATGAAATTCTAGAAATATGGAGCCCAGCCTATTTTAAAGATTTAGTTGAAAAATTAAAATTTGACAATTGACCAAATCAATAGAATAGATTTTAGTTTTTCAGATAATACCAATACATGGTTACTGCGGTCAATTGTCAAGGATTTTATTTACAAAACAAAAAGGTTGTCAAGAAAATCCTTGACTTTTCATTTTAATTATATGTAAAAGCATATAATATTACTGATTTCTTCATAAGTATATGCAATAGCATATAAAATTGTATGTTTTCATACTCTATATAGGCTTAACCTATTCTCTAAATAGCCTCAAAATATATTTCTCCCCTGTTCTTTCAAATGGACAATGTGCACTTTCATTTTCAATGTACTTGAAAGTAAATGAGATGCCTTGACATCTCATTTTAAACACCTGATGTTTGTCGTGTTCGTGTGTTTGCAAAGCGCGCAATTCTGGAATTATTGCCGACACATGATCAGGTGAACTGGTCGACCTTGGAACTGACCAAACAACAAAAACAAAAAGCAATGGCAAGACAATCAGGCCTTATCAAATTGAAGGGAACGTTGGATAACGTGAACTTCTATAAAACAAAGGACGGGAACTTGGCGCGAATGAAAACATCGGTTGATGCAAAACGAATCGCGAATGACCCAGCCTTTGAAAGAACTCGTGAAAACGGAAAAGAGTTTGGGAGATCTGCTGCATCAGGAAAATTGATGCGTGATGCCGTTCGACCAATGTCTTTGAATGCTGCAGATGGTAGAGTAACCGCTCGTTTGACTAAAATCATGACGAGCATTAAAAATCTGGACGCAAACAATGTTCGTGGAGCACGAGTTGTTGCACAAGGAATTCAACTTCCAGAAGGAATTGCTGCTTTGAAAGGTTTCGACTTTAACAAAGAAGCGTTGCTAGGATCCATCTTGTACAAACCGTTTACGGTTGATGTCAACAACGGTGCAATCGTTATCACGGATCTTGTTCCACAAATGGATATTTCTTGGCCACAAGGTGCAACACATATTCAATTTTCATGTGGATTCGCAGGATTGGATTTTGACGAAAATGAAAAGGATTTGCAAATGTCTCCTGCAGTCAATTTACCGATTGATCCAACACAGACAACAGTGACCCTCACACCTGCAGCATTGCCAGGTATTGCAACAACCAAACTTTTCTTGTTGAAGGTTGAATTCTTCCAAGAAGTAAATGGAGTTCAATACACCTTGAAAAATGGTGCATACAACGCCTTGAAGGTAGTTGAAGTAGCGTAATTATTAATCTAACTGGTTCCGGCATCTCGACAAGCTCGATGACCGGGACCAGTTTTAAAATCTGAAAGATGAAAATCATTGATCGATTGAAGGCGAAGACGCCAGAGTTTTACCGCAAACTTAGAAATGTGGGAATGGGTTTAGCAGCTGCAGGAGCAGTTTTAGTTGCAGCACCAATTGCAATTCCGGCATTTCTTGTAACACTTGGGGGTTACCTCATCGTTGCAGGATCTGTGGCAACGGCAGTTTCACAAACTGTAACAGAGGCAGAAAAGTAAACGCAAGATGGGATTTATAATTCTACTTGCCTGGTGTTTA
>VFKM01000195.1 GCA_009885545.1 Flavobacteriales bacterium | reverse complement strand
TTGTAGTATTGAACAAACAGAAAAAACTACTTTACTAAATGAAATTCATACGTTAAATGACTCAAAATTTGCACTTGTATTTGGGAATGAAGTCAATGGTGTTGACCAAAATGTAATTGATGCATCAAATTATATCATTGAAATTCCACAATTTGGAACAAAACACAGTTTGAATGTTTCCGTTTGTGCGGGTGTTGTTATTTGGGAATTCGCCAAAAAATTTATTTAATTCATTTTATTTAAACAGTAGAAACCTTTAACTGTTATAAATCTAATAATTAACTTTGTCCAATATTTCCGAATACAAATGATACAAACAGATATAATAATAATAGGTGCAGGACCAGTTGGCTTGTTTACCGTTTTTGAAGCAGGACTTTTAAAATTAAAATGTCATTTAATAGACTCTTTACCTCTTCCTGGTGGACAATGTTCAGAAATCTATCCTAAAAAACCCATTTATGATATCCCTGGATTTCCAAGTATTTTAGCAGGAGAATTAATTGACAATTTAATGGAACAAGCAGCTCCATTTAAACCAGGTTTTACATTAGGTGAAGCGGCCATGACGATTGATAAAACTGCTGATGATAAATTCATTGTTACTACAGTTAAAGGCACGAAGCACGAAGCTCCAATTGTTATGATTGCAGGTGGATTAGGTGTTTTTGAACCAAGAAAACCGCCTATTGAATCGATTGACAAATACGAAGATAAGGGCGTTGAATACATCATTAAGGATCCAGAATTTTATAGAGGAAAAAGAGTCGTAATAGCAGGGGGAGGTGATTCTGCATTGGACTGGTCAATTTTCTTAGCAGAAAAAAACATAGTAAAAGAAGTTGTTTTAGTGCACAGAAGTAGTTCATTCCGTGGGCATTTAGATTCCGTTCAAAAAGTAATTGATATGGCTGAATCAGGAAAAATAATTTTAGTGACAGAAGCAGAAGTGACAGGCATTAATGGCTCCAACACATTAGAAAGTGTTGTGATTGCACATCAAAAAGATGGAGAAATTATCCGAGAAACAGATCATTTCATTCCGCTATTTGGATTAAAACCAAGTTTGGGTCCTATTGCTGATTGGGGATTAGAAATTGACAAAAATGCGATCAAAGTTGACACATTAGACTATTCGACAAACATCCCTGGAATTTATGCGATTGGTGATGTAAACACCTACGAAAATAAGTTGAAATTGATTTTATGCGGATTCCATGAAGGAACTTTAGCAGTTCAATCTGCCTTTGCTAGAATTCATCCAGATAAAAAGAATATTTTGAAATATACTACTGTTAACGGGGTACAAGGATTTTAATTAAAAGTTTAAAACAATAAAAAACTCATCCGTTCAGGTGAGTTTTTTTGTGCCCAATAATTAACGAAAATACCTTAACTTTGAAATTCAAATGTATCATATGAAATCAATAACTGTATCGGAATTAAAACAAATGATTGACAATAAGGAGGAATTTCAATTGATTGATGTGAGAGAACCTCATGAAAACGAAATTTGCACCTTAAATGGTTTATTAATTCCATTAGCAGAAATTCCAAATAACATTAATGCAATCAATAAAGAAGGCAAAGTGATTATTCAATGTCGTTCGGGTGCGAGAAGTGGGAATGCAATTATTTTTTTAGAAGAAAATTATGGGTTTGAAAATCTGTATAATTTGACTGGTGGAATTCTTGCATGGATAAAGGAGATTGACCCAACAATGGAAGCTTACTAGAAAAAAGTTATGAATCGTAAGAATATTAATGCTGTTGTCATACTTGGAATTATTTCCTTGGCCAGTATTCTTGTGGTTCAAATGGTTTGGATGAGAAAAACAATTGCAATTCAACAAACCAGCATTGCGATTCAGGAAAAGGAAGATAGTTTAAACCTTAAACAATTTTCAGAACAAGCTCATATTGCTTTAAGAAATTTACTGGAAGAAATATCAACTCAAAGTGCAGATAGTTCAGATTTATATGGTGCTGTCAAACAAGTTCGAACAAATTATTTTACCGTTGATATTAACGAGGAACTGCATCCTTACTATTTAGAAACACTTTTAAAGAAAGAATTTTATAATCAGAATATTCACCAAGATTTTCAATATGGTATCTACGATTGTTTTACAGATTCAATTGTATTTGGCAATCTAATAAAGTTTACAAAGGATTCTCTTTATGCACCTGTTTCAGATACATTAACAGGGATTACTTCTGCAAAGTTAAGTTGGAAAAAAGACGGGCATTATTTTACTGTTCACTTTCCTAATGTAATTTCGAAATCCATTAGTAATGCAGAACCATTAATTTCACCGTGGATTTACGTTTCCATTATTGTTTTACTTGTACTTGTCTTTTTTGGGTATACACTCACTGTAATCCTAAGGCAAAAAAGACTTTCTGAAATTAAAACAGATTTCATCAATAATATGACGCATGAATTGAAAACGCCAATTGCAACAATAGCGCTTTCAAGTGAAATGTTATTGCGAAATGATTTTTCAAATGATGACGAAAAATTAAAACGATATGCTGGAATTATTCACAAAGAAAATAAACGACTTGAAACACAAGTCGAGCGTGTTTTAAACGTGGCAAAATTAGAAAAAGAACATATAGTCCTCTCAAAAGAGAGTATGGATATTCATGAATTATTGGAGGAAGTTCAAGAAAATATCAATTTCAATCAATCGGAACAAGGAGTTAAAGTCGAGCTTAATTTAATGGCTGATTCAAGTGAAATTCAAGCTGATCCTGTTCATATTACAAATGTAATATACAATCTCTTGGATAATGGAGTGAAATATTGTGAGACAATACCTGAGATTAAAGTCACTACAAAAACAGATAAAAAAGGAATTACAATTGAATTTACCGATAACGGAATTGGAATGAAGAGAGAAGAGCTCAAAATGATTTTTGATAAATTCTATAGAATTCCTACAGGAAACTTGCACAATGTTAAGGGCTTTGGATTAGGCTTATATTATGTTAAACTAATATTACAAGAACACGGTGGAAGCATTGATGTTAAAAGTCAGATCGGAAAAGGAACCACATTTACACTTTGGCTTCCAAAAAATTCATAAATCCAAAAAGAATAAAATATGTCTTCTTCTCAATTGAAAAAAGAAATAGCAGAAACAATTCGACTTTACAATTTGAAAGGATGGTCGCCTGCTACTTCAACTAATTATTCTTTTAAAGATGATTCAGAAACAATTTGGGTTTCAAGATCTGGAATAGATAAATCCCAATTTGATGCAAATGATTTTATTACTGTTTCAAATCTTGGAGTTTCAAGTGGTGAATATGAAGGAATAAAACCCTCAGCCGAAACATTAATTCATTGTGCTATTTACGAACTATTTCCTGAAACGACAGTTATTTTACATAGCCATTCGGTTTATCCAGTTTTGATCTCATCTCAATTGGCCGATAAATTAATTGTTAGTGGTTATGAAATTCAGAAAGGATTTGAAGGACAAACAACACATGAGAATACGATTGAAATTCCAATTTTTGATAACACACAAGATATTACTGCATTTGCAAAAACACTTTTTCAAAACAAATCTAAGATTCAGAACCATTCTTTTATCATGCGAAAACATGGGACTTACGCATGGGGAAGAACATTGTTCGAAGCTAAAAGACACCTTGAATCGTTAGAATATCTGTGTCAGTGTGAATGGATACTTCAACAAAATTCGTAATACGTAATTCGTGATTCAATTGGAAACACATAGAAACATAGATCACATAGGGGAGAAATAATTCGTGATTCGTGATTCGTAACTCATAACTTGTAATTAGCAACTTGTAACTAAAAAAAAATGGCGATACTTTCAATACCTGAACAAAACATAGAAATTCGAGATTCAAAGGAAATCAAAGAATTTTTTAATGCGCGTGGGATTTTTTTCGATCAATGGAATTGTTCTGTTGTTTTTAACGATGAAGCAACTCAGAAAGAAATTTTAGATGCTTATTCCAAAAATTTAAAACCATTTATGGAAAGTGGTGGGTATTTAACGGCAGATGTTATTTCAATAAACAAATTGACAGAAAACTACGACGAAATTCGAGCTAAGTTTTTAGCAGAACATATACACACAGAGGATGAGATTCGTTTTT
>VFKM01000094.1 GCA_009885545.1 Flavobacteriales bacterium | reverse complement strand
CTGGACATTCACCAGAGCCATTAGATTACGGAAATATCCCAGGTTGTACGTATTGTTCACCAGAAATTTCATCTGTTGGAATGACTGAAAAAGCAGCGAAAGAAGCAGGTTTAGAAATTAAAGTTGGTAAATTCCCATTCTCAGCATCAGGTAAAGCAAGTGCTGCAGGTGTAAAAGATGGATTTGTAAAATTAATCTTCGGAGCTAAATATGGAGAGTTGTTAGGAGCTCACATGATTGGAGCAAATGTAACTGAAATGATTGCTGAAATCGTTTCTATTCGTAAATTGGAAACTACTGGTCACGATATCATTAAAACTGTTCACCCACACCCTACTATGTCGGAAGCGATTATGGAAGCTGCTGCAGCGGCATATGGAGAAGTGATCCACTTATAGTTGCTAGTTATTAGTTGCAAATTGCTAGTTGCTAATTACTAAAAAAGCCTCGTTCAATAGAACGAGGCTTTTTTGTTTGCAACTAATAACTTGTAATTAGCAACTCCTTTTAACCAGCAACTAATCAATGTCCAATACCAATTTTAACTCCTCCTGTAAGAACCAATCTTACACCATCGTATGCATTTTTATCCCAATAATAATAATAAACACCTGTGTTACCATCGTAAGAAGTAGCTGTATTATAACCTACGTGAGACTCATATCCTAAACCAATTCCACCAAACATATCCAAAGAAAAATGCTGAGACAACCAACGTTGCACTCCAAAATTAAACGTAAAATACATGTGATTTTCACTACCTTGAGTATCCTCCAAATTTTCAGAATAATCTTGAATTCCGAAATTCATTAAACGGTATTTTAAAACGGGGGAAACATAGAATCCATTCATCACCTTACTATTATCCATTGGATAAAATCTATACCCTACAGATCCGAAAAAACCAATTTTACTAGTTTCTCCAATTTGAGAAGCTCCCCATGGATCATAATAATGATTATCATTAACTGTTAAGCCTATATTTGATAATGTTGGACCAAATTCAAATTCGACACTTGATATTTCGTCAATTTTTCTTTCGTATCCAAAATTAATCTCGCCAACGATCATTTGTAAAGGGCTAAATTTAGTAACTGATTTATGGTCTACAAGCTTTCTTTCTTTTTTCTCTTTCTGGGTTTTTCCAGATCCACGATCAATGACAATTATTTTTTCTTCTTGCCCAAAAGCAGTTGGAAGAATACTTAAAAGATAAATTGCAACGAGTAGCTTTTTCATAATTTTATTTTAGTTAATCAACGTTTACTATAATGTAAAAGTTGGAATTTTATTTCACAATGATCACATCTTTTTTTGCAAAAATTGCATTATCGAATTCAAATTCTAACCTACCAAGCTGCAATCCGCCCCACCCTACTTGATTAATAAGAACAATTTGACCGTCTAAATTATTTTCTTCAACTGGTTTTTCTAAAAATGTATGTGTATGTCCTCCCAAGATTAAATGGATATTTTTCGTTTTTTGAGCTAAAACACGATCTGAAATTTTATCAGAGTCATATTCAAAGCCCAAATGAGAGAGACAAATAATTAAATCGCATCCTTTTTTCTTAAGAATAGCTGCTTGCTCGTTTGCCGTTTCAATTGGATCCAAATAAATTGTTTCCCCATATTTATCCTTGGGCACCAATCCATTCAATTCAAGGCCGATTCCAAATATTCCAACTTTGATTTTTCCTTTTTTAATAATAAGATTTGATTGAGTTTGATCTTTCAAAATTGTGTTAGAAAAATCATAATTTGCGCAAAGAAATGGGAAATCAGCAAATTTCTGAGCTTTTAAAAATCCATCCATTCCGCCATCAAAGTCATGATTACCCATAGTGGCAGCATCATAACCCATGGCTGTCATTAATTTCATTTCAAGTACACCGCCAAACTTATTGAAATAGGGTGTTCCTTGAAATATGTCTCCTGAATCAAGCACCAAAACATGTTCTTCCTCTTCTCGGATTTTCTGAATTAATTCAAATCGTTTAGATACTCCTCCCATATTTGGGAATTTAGCATGATTTGAAGGAAAGGGATCAATATTAGAATGAGTATCGTTAGTATGTAAAATAGTCAATTTTGGAACTTTCTTCTTTTCATTTTGAGCAAATGTACTCCCAGCAATCAGCAAGCCACCGGTTACTAAAAATGTATTTTGAACAAATTCTCTTCTTTTCATATCAAAAGGAAATTCGAATAGTTGTGTCTTCCTGCAATACTGTTTGAACTCTAGCTTCAGTAATCAATGCGTCACGCATAAGCACTCCAGTATTATTGACATTTATTTTTTTAGAGAAAAAAGCCATTTTATCTCCACCATTCATTAAATAATCAGATGTAATCACCCAAAATGTACTTGCATTTTCATTCCAATTATTAAATACCAATTTCCCATTTTTCAATGTGCAATTTGAAATTGGTTCACCCCCAGATTTTTTAAGATATTCTTCAATTTCAGGAATAACAGAAACGGGTAGTTCCACCCAAACAATTTCGTTGTCAAATGGCATCAATTTAAACATATCACCAATTGTGACTTGACCTTTATTTATTGTTGATCTAATTCCACCAGTATTTAATAGACAAATAATTGGCGATGATAATCGTACTGCTTTAGTTTGATTTACGAATAGTGCGTCTGCCACCCAATTTCCGAGATTTGAATTTGGTCTTTTAACTGAAAAATCAGTTTGGGAGTTGGCAATAATTTCATTCATTTCAAGACTCAATGAATCTCTATAAGGCATTATCATACTTTCTATATGAACATTCGAAACATGTTCATTATCCATTTTAACAGGATCCGAATGAACAATAAGTGTATTAACAGAAGAGCAGGCCCAAAGACCTGCTCCAATGAAAATAATACTAACTAATCGAAAAATCATTTTACTCGATAATCAATGATTTTTGAGTTGCACCAAAAGGTGTTACCGCTTTAACAATATATGCTCCTGATTTCAAATTTGACGTATTAACTTTTACACCAATAACATTCAAGTTATCAGCAGACAGTACTACTCGGCCTTGAATGTCAATAATTTGATAAGATGTTATTGAAGTTGCATCAACATGTAATGTTAATTCGTTTTTTGCAGGATTTGGATATACAATAAATCCAGCATTCAATATTTCTTCAATCGCGGCTGTACAGCCTAAAGTTTCATAAGTCATGTTACTAAAGTTTACGAAACAAACAAAATCAACGCTATCTACAAAAGGATTTCTGTTATCTTGTAATGAATCAATAAAGTCATTTCTTGAAATCTCCCAATTATCTGGAGTATCTTGAAAATGCCATTGCTTCAAAACTGCTTGATCTTGGCCATAAGGAATTGAAGCACTAATATTACTTGGTAAAGCCCAGCTATTTCCACTTACAGTTGTATAACAAATTGCCTCATACATCATTGCTCTTGCGGCATCACCCTTGTGCTCATCTCTCGGTTCGTATACAGTTAAACCATTTGCATCTGTTCCAAATTTAGCGCCTAAATAGGTTGACGATACATTTACAACAACACCAAGAGGATAATTACTTCTAACGCCATTTACATCATTCATATTAGTTGGAAACAAATGGTGATAATCATTGTATTCTGGCAATGCTTGTGCAGGATTTGTCGGCATCCAACTGTGGCAATAGGTATGCTCACGACTGAATCCATTTGTAGTAAAATCAAACGGCTCAGTAAAAATTTTATTTTCCCCGCTGTAAACACATGTAATTACTCTTCTGTCTAACGTCGTATCACGTGCTTCAAATAAGTTGATCATGTAATTTCCATAATTACTGTAAAATTGTTCTTGATGAGGGTTTACTAAAGCATGTAAATCTGCAACAAACGAAGCACTAGAAGAATTGATACCATTATACATTGTTGGAGGCATCATCGTAGCTGGAGTTGTAACATTTCCAGTTAAAGGAGCTGTTGTGTTATAATTTCTAAACGTACTTGGCCCATTATAAGTATAAACTGCAAAATAATAACCAGTTGAAGCTACAATGTTATTTGGTGAAAAACTAGAAGCAGATCCACTGAAAACAACTTGAGCATCACCAACGATATCTCCTCTTTGGTAAACTACTCCATCTGCTGGAACTCCTGTAATTGCAGAAGCTTTCTTTCTTAAAACGATATATCCATCAACTGAAGCTGCAGGATTGAAAGTAGCAGTTAAACGATATGTTTTAACATTTGTAAAAACTAAATTGGAAGCTTGAGCAGCTGGTTCTGTTGCTAAAGCCCCACCAACTCCATATATATTGATAACATACAACGCTTCGTCAGCATCATTGCTTGCAATTGTTAGAACTGCATTTCTAGTTCCTGATGCAGCTGGAGTAAAATTCAATACTAAATTACCGGTTGAAGTAGATGCTACTGTTGCAGGAAAAGACGCAACCGAAAAATCTGCAGCATTCGCACCTGAAAGAGTTGCTGAAGCTACATTTAATGTATTAACAGTACCAAGATTCTCTACAGTAAAAGTAGTTGGAGTCATTGTTGCAACAGGAGAACTCACTAAATAAGTACCACCAGCAACGATTGTTGTAGTTCCTTGTTTCACATTAATCTCTTGTGTTGGGCCAGCAGCACCAACTGCAATGTTTACATCATCTACTCCAATATTTCCAGCAACTTTGTTCGTGTAAATGAAACGAATAAAACGTGTTGTATTTTGAGGCACATCAGTAAACAACGTATATGTTGCACTTGGAGGAGAAGTATGAGAATGCAACGTTGTCCAAACTGTCCCTAAATCTGATTCTTCAACAGTGAAGGTTCCGCCAGAAAAGCTATTTCCTGTAAGATAATATGTCAAATTACCTGGATTACTATTAAAATTAATTGTCAAGTAATCACCAGTATTGTCAAATTTAATTGCTGGTGGAGTATTTCCAGAAGCGGAATAAAACGCTGTTCCTGATTCAGTCCAACCCGTAGGTAATGTAACTGTTGTAAAACTCCAACTTGTAGGCAATACTGCTTGAGCAATGACCGTTAAATTTACTAGCAAAGCTAGTAGTGATAAACCAATAATTCTTTTCATTTTTCTATTATTTGTTATTTATTAAAAACCAACTTTCAGTCCCATACTGAATCTTCTGCCCATACCAACAAAAACTGTTGCAGTAGAAGCATCGAAACTAGCACCATTTTGAGCATCAGTAATATACACTGTATTCAAAATATTCATTATTCCACCACTAATTGTGGCTTTACATTTTTTAGCAAATTTAAAGTCATAACCAAAATTAAGATCCAATAAACTATAGCTAGGCATTTTCCATGATTCACGATCCTTATTAACTCCAACCAATCCTGTTGGATCGAAATTAGAATAGTTTTTATCGAAATAAGTGAATCTTAATTTTAAATATAAATCTTCAATGATTTCAAAACGTAAACTTCCTCCTATTTGTAATTGAGCCGCATCCCCAACGTGCACATTTATTGCACTAAAATCAACAGTATCTAGAATAGTCCCATTTTGATCTATTATAGTAGCAAAACTAGAGGAGATTGTTTTCCAATCACCAATAGACGCTAGACCTTCAAAATCAAGATTTGGCAAAATTTTATAAATAAAATCTAATTCAATTCCTGTGTGTAAAGCATCGAGTCCATTGATGTTGTATGAATCCCCATCTGGTGTTGTTGCTGTAAATTGAGGTGGTTTATTTTTCCAAAGCGTGTAATATGCATTTATGTTGGAAGAAAACTTCTTGCCTTTATACCCATAACCTAATTCAACAGATGATACTTTTTGATTTTTAATATCTAACAATTCTCGATTGTTATTGTCAAAAACGGAATTCATCTTTGGTGCTATATTTAAATAACCGGTATTAAAGAAAACATTGTGATGTTTATTGATATTATAATTCGCCCCAGCCTTAACTGTTGATCCCATAAACCATTTTTCATCGGTTGTAGCAAATCTAGCTTCAACAGAATTATTGGTGTAATCAACTCCATTATAATTAATAGTATCCCCATACCCAACTGCTTGAATCAAGGTTGTATCAGCTAAAACAATGTCTTTATTTTTAAAATAGTCTATGCGTTGATAACCTGTTTCATTTATCGATGCTGTAATAAAAGTGCTCCATTTATCTTTTTTGTACTCAACTTGTCCAAAAACACCACCCCATTTTACGGTTGCGTCATTGTAATAAGAAACTTTATCCCCAACACGTTTCATTGAATTAGATGTGTTTCCTGGAGTTGGAGTTTGTTGATTTTGATCAACATTATTATCTAATGCATAATCTCCTCCTAATAAATCATAAACGGATTGATAATGAGAACCTTTATAATAACGAGCATCAACACCAAACATAGTTGACAATTGTTTATTGATCCGGAAATTTAATGTTGACAATAAACCATACCATTTGTGATCGTTGTTGGATGAACGGATATAATTACTTGAAGCATTTTCTGTTGTACTATATAGATTCGAAAAACTAGTGGAATTAAATGTAAATAAATCCTGCATATTAATCAGTCCATCCAGCGTGTCTCGAGATGTTTGATTTTTCAATCCAGTTCCACCACCTTTACCAATCGACATATATGCAACTGTTGTCAGATTGATTTTATCATTTGGATCAAAAGAATGGGTTAAGTTAAACTGCGGTTTATGGAAATAATTAATTTTCTCATTAAAATTTTCACCATTTATTCTACCATAATTTGGATTGTATCGAATTCCTCTAGCACCTAATGACGGCGAAGTATATTGAGAGTTACTTAATGAACTAATAGAATCTAATGATTCTTGGTAATTTATTCCTGCTCGTTCAGCTAAACCTTTATCTATAACTGCAATTGGCAATCGAGTTGTTCGTTGTCCATGTGATTGAGGTGCGCCATTTACACCGAAACTAATTAAGTGTTTTTCAAACTTCTTTTGAACTTTCATAAAATAAGACCAAGCATCTGTAAAAGTTGCATCTGCAAAACTGGTCCCCCATTTTCGAGACCCAGCAATAGTCACACCCCAATTACCTTTCAGTAAACCCGTATTATATCCAAACGAAGTTTTATACAAACCATAATAGTTCACTTCATTTTTTATAGAAACACCCATTTTAGCATCGATTCCTTTGGTAACGATATTCATTGTTCCACCAACAGAAACAATTGATAATTTTGATGCTCCTAATCCACGTTGCACTTGCATATATCGCGTTATATCACCTAGTCCATCCCAATTACTCCAATAAACTTGACCATTTTCCATGTCATTTACTGGAACACCATCTACTAAAACAGCAATATTTCGTTGATCAAATCCACGAATTGAGACACGTGCATCTCCAGCTCCTCCGCCTTGTTCTGTAGCATAAGCTCCTGGAGTTGAGTTTAAAAGCATTGGTAAATCTCTTGTTCCTAAATCTTCTGAAATTTGTTTCGCTGTCAATTTTGAGAAAGCAATTGGAGTATCTCTTGTTTTTGCAGCATCAGCTTTTACAATAACCTCGTCTATTTCTTTTTCATATTTGGGCAAAATAACATCAAATAAAGTAGATTGGCTGCCAACTTTAACGCTTAAAATTAGCGTATCGAAACCAACACATGTTATTTTCAATTCATGTGTTTTATCGGCATCAACTTGAAAGGAATACTTGCCATCGAGATCAGTTTTGCTAATTAAAACATTATCGCAAACAACCTTTGCTCCAATAACCGTTTCATCAGTTTCTTCATCGAAAATAGTTCCACTTAATTCTACTTTTGCCTGACTGTAACAAACTACAGTCAGTGCAAAAATAGCTAATATGGATAGTATTGTCTTTCTCATAAAATCAAGAATTCTTCAGAAGAAGATTTACAAATTATTGAATAATTAAATTCGATTGTGCAATAGAATAATTTGCGAATCGCAATCTCACGGTGTACATTCCTTTTGTTAAATCTACTGTTGAAATAGAAGTTGATTTTATAGCTCCTGCAACTTCAGTTGTCAATACGACTTGTCCAACCATATTAATCACTTCTATTGAAGCAATTTCCTCTGAAGCAGAAACGACTAATATTCCAGTTGAATTTGGATTTGGATAAACTGCAAATGAAATAGAAGAACCATTTTCATTTAACCCAAGCGGACAGTCACATGTGTGAGCGCCTAGTCCAGTCCAAGTATCTTTTGGTAAAGAATCCCATTCGATATTTACAATAAATGGATCTGGATTAACAGCAACTCCTTCCATAACAGAAGCTTTTCTTGTCAATGTTTGGTCAATTGTCCACCACGCTCCAACAGTTCCATCATATGGGAATTGATCTCCCCATCCACCATTACCATTGTTTGAAGTCATTCCAGCATCACCTATTCTCCCCATTAAATCGATCATTGTTGTACCATTGAATAATCCAATTGCATCATTTCCATTCATATAAGTTGGAGCTGGATAGGCAGCGTCTAACATATCCGCCATATCTTGTAAAATTGGTGAGCATGCAGGTGAAGAAGGTGTACCTGTCAATTGTCCATTTGCAATTACAAATGTAGAATGTGCTGCAATTGTACCTGTTAAATTTGTAACGCCACCTGCAGCAGAAGTAGCGTCGCCATTTGAAAACCGTTGAATGCTATAACCTGAAAGGTTAATTGAAGTACCTGTTGGATTATAAAGCTCAAGAGCCTTATCATTTCCTGTTCCTTCAACATATTCAGAAATAAATAGTTCAGAACAAGTTTGTGCTTGAGCTAAATTTGCTCCAAAAGTTAATGCACCAATAAATAGTAACGTTTTTTTCATACGGTATAGTTTAGATTAAATAAAGTTGCTGATTGAGAACGAAATAATAATTACAAGAGTTGGGAAAAGTATACTTTTCCTTTGAATTGAGATAAAAATCCAATTGCAACTTGTATTAAGTGAAAACATTATTTTTTCATTTCGCTGTGTTATATTTTTTCATGGTTTCAGCTAAAATACTTAGCTTCAAGGTTGACATGAAATAACTGATAACAAAAGTAATACATTTTGAAACTAGCTATATTATAAAATTGTTAACATTTTAAAAAGGTTTTAAACGATTTTGATTAAAAAATTTAAACAATTTATAACTTAGAGCTCTTAAATAAAAGCTATGACTTATAAAACACTTGCGCTTTCCCTAATAATTTTTCTAACAACCCAATACAGTAATTCACAAGAAATAACTGTTGAAAAAATTTGGAAACAATACGAATTCTCTGGTTCAGGTGTTGCTGGCTTTAAATCAATGAAAGATGGTTTTCATTACACAAAACTTACAAAGATCGAAGGAAAACAACTGATAACAAAACATGAAATAACAGCTTCTTCAGATCAATCAGAAGTATTAATTTCAACAGAAAAATTAGTTTACAAAAATACACCGATTGTAGTTGATGATTATTTCTTCAACGATGATGAGTCAAAAGTTTTACTTACAACGCAAACTATTGGTATTTATCGCCATAGTTATTCTGCTGTTTATTACTTATATGATATCAAGTCTAGTACAATTCAATCTTTAGATGAAGAGCACCAACCTCAAACTTTAGCAGAATATTCTCCAGACGGATTGAAGGTTTCTTACATCTATAAAAACAATTTGTTCGTGAAAGATCTTAATTCTGGAAAAGTAACAAAGTTGACTATTGATGGTAAACGAAATAAAATCATTAATGGTACAACTGATTGGGTTTATGAAGAAGAATTTGCAATTACAAAAGCCTATGGTTGGTCACCTGATAGCAAGTACATCGGATTTCTGCGATTTGATGAGAAGAATGTGAAAGAATTCAATTTAACATATTATAATGAATTATATCCTGATTTATACACGTTTAAATACCCAAAAGCGGGTGAAGAAAACAGTAAAGTAACTGCACATATAATCACTGTTAAAAATGGCAAAATAGCGAATATCGATCTAGGTGATTATGAATATGTTCCTAGAATACAATGGTCCGGAACGTCAAATAAATTAATAATTCAAACGTTGAATCGTCATCAAAACAACTTGAAATACCATTTGATAGATCTAAGTGCTAAAAAGATGACAACCAAAGTGTTTTTTGAAGAAAAGTCAGATACTTACGTTGAAATCGATAATAATCTTTTGATTTTAAAAGATGGGAACACTATTCTAAGAACTAGTGAAAAGGACGGGTTTAACCATATTTACAAACTAACTTTTGATGGAGCTAACACGCAAATAACCAAAGGTAATTGGGATGTAATTGAATTTTACGGTATCGATGAATCTACAAATTCAATTTATTATTCTGCTGCTGAAAAATCACCAATATATAAAGGGATTTATAAAATCAATATCGATGCAACAGCAAAAACTGCTTTAAGTCTTGAAACTGGCACAAATAACGCAGAATTTACAAATGGAATGAAGTATTTTGTAAAAACATATTCTAATGCTAATACTCCTTCAGTTATCACCTTATGTTCAAACGATGGTAAAGAAATAAGTGTTTTAGAAAACAATTCGAAATTGAAAGGCGTATTAAGTAATTATAAACTTTCACCAAAAGAATTTGTAAAATTTCATTCAGGCGATACTGAGTTAAATGGATGGATGATCAAGCCAGCGAATTTTGACCCGTCGAAAAAATATCCTGTTTTCATGACTGTTTATGGAGGTCCGGGTTCAAATACTGTTAAAGATTCATGGGGCGGTGCTGATTTTATTTATCACCAATTATTGGCTCAAAAAGGATACATTGTTGTTTCAGTGGATCCACGAGGAACGATGTATAGAGGAGCTACTTTTAAAAAACTGACTTATTTGCAACTTGGAAAATTGGAAACAGAAGATTTTATTAACGTCGCAAAAGAACTTCAAGCGATGTCTTTTGTCGATCCTGCGAGAATCGGTATACAAGGTTGGAGTTATGGTGGTTTTATGTCTTCTTTAGCAATTACTAAAGGAGCTGACCAATTTAAAATGGCAATTGCAGTCGCACCAGTAACAAATTGGAGATATTACGATAATATTTACACCGAACGTTTCATGCGAACACCTAAAGAAAATGAAAAAGGATATGATGATAATTCGCCTATCAATTTTGTAAATTTATTAAAAGGTAACTACTTATTAATCCACGGGTCTGGCGACGACAATGTACACTATCAAAATACGATGGAAATGGTCAATGCAATAGTTAAAGAGGATAAACAATTTGATCTTTTTATCTACCCGAATAAAAATCATGGAATTCACGGGGGCAATACACGTAATCATCTTTTCAATATGATGCTAACCTTTACATTAGAGAATTTATAAGCGAGACTTTTAAAAAAAAATATTTATTCTATGGTTCTTGTTTTTTTTAAACAAATTGTTTATTAATTTAGTCGAGAATATTTTTAATACCATAATTGGCACATACAAAATGAGTGAAATTGCAAAACTAGAACTTGAAGGGAAAATATACGAATTTCCAGTAATTGAAGGAACTGAAAATGAAAAAGCTATTGATATAAGCAAATTAAGAGATGCTACGGGTTATGTAACATTAGATACAGGTTATAAAAATACAGGAGCTACAAAAAGTGCTATTACCTTTTTAGATGGTGAAAAAGGGATTTTACATTATAGAGGTTATTCTATCGAACAATTAGCTGAGAATGCTACATTCATTGAAGTAGCTTATTTATTGATTTATGGTTCCCTACCAACGCAATTACAATTAGATACATTCACAAATAATATTACAAAACATACATTGGTTCATGAGGATATGAAGCAATTCTTTGAAGCATATCCAGCAAAGGCTCATCCAATGGGAGTTTTAGCTTCAATGACTTGCTCTCTTTCAACATTTTACCCAGAATCTTTAGATCCAAACAGAAGCCCTGAAGCAAAAGATTTGACAATGTTGCGCTTATTGGCAAAGCTTCCAACTTTAGCCGCTTGGTCATATAAAAATGCCATGCGTCATCCATTTATGTATCCTAAAAACAAGTACGACTATTGTACGAATTTTTTACATATGATGTTTGCAATGCCTACTGAAGAATACATCGTTGACCCTGTTGTTTCTAAAGCATTGAATAAATTATTGATTTTACATGCTGATCATGAACAAAATTGTTCAACATCGACGGTTAGAATTGTTGGTTCATCACAAGCAAATTTATATGCATGCATTTCAGCAGGTATTTCTGCACTATGGGGTCCACTTCACGGTGGAGCAAACCAAGCTGTGATTGAAATGCTTGAACAAATTCACAACGATGGTGGTGATGTTGATAAATGGGTACTTAAAGCAAAAGACAAAGAAGATTCGTTCCGTCTAATGGGATTCGGTCACCGAGTTTACAAGAATTTTGACCCACGTGCTACAATCATTAAAAAAGCGTGTGACGATGTATTAGAACAAATGGGGATTAATGACCCAATGTTAGACATTGCTAAGAAATTAGAAAAGGTAGCATTAGAAGACGAATACTTTAAATCACGCAATCTTTATCCTAATGTAGATTTTTATTCAGGAATAATTTACCGTGCATTAGGAATTCCGACTGAAATGTTTACAGTAATGTTTGCTATAGGTCGTCTACCAGGATGGATCGCTCAATGGAAAGAAATGACAGAAAACAATGAACCAATTGGTCGTCCAAGACAAATATATACTGGTGCAACACCAAGAGAATATGTTGATATTGCGAAAAGATAAATAAACTTTATAAGCATAAAAAAACCATCAGTCAGTTGACTGATGGTTTTTTTATGCTTTTTCATTATTCTAATTGATATTAATCCTCAACTTCCGTTTCTGAAATTACCTCATCCGAACTTAATTCTTCTGATTTCAATCCTTCTGCTCCATTCTGCAACTTATGAATGCGTTTCGTACCATCATAAATTGCGAATTTTCTAAAACTACATTCTAAGTCCCCGTTATACACTTTGATTTTTCGATCTGGGCGCAAACCAAGTGATTTAAACCCTTCTTCACTTCCAGACATTACCCAACAATCATAACCCTTCATCTCATTTTTCATCCAATTACCTAGTTCCTCATACATTTCCTCAAGGTTTTCGCCCATTCTCAACCCATAAGGTGGATTTGTTACAGAAATACCCTTGTCACCTGCTCTTTTGACATTTTCAAAAGATTGAACAGAAGTTTCGATGAAACGTCCGAAAACTAAACCTCTTAAGTTTCTTCGAGTAATTGTAATCATTTCATCGCTCAAATCTGAACCAATAATTCGACAAGGAAGTTCGGTTACTCTTTTCTTTGCGGCATCGTAGATTTCTTCCCACAATTTTTCGTCAAAACCAATAAAATTTTTGAAAGCATAATGCTGACGTTCAATATTAGAAGGAATTCCAGTTGCTAAAAAAGCGGCTTCGATCAATAACGTTCCAGAACCACAAAATGGATCAATGAATGGAGATTTTCTATCCCAACCCGTCATTCTAATCAATCCTGCTGCAACAACTTCGTTCATTGGTGCTTCACCTGTCGCCTGGCGATAACCTCTTTGAAATAGAGGTAGACCACTAGTATTTAAAGAAATAACACAATTAGCATTTTGAATGTAGACATCAAAAACAACTTGTGGCGTTTTAATATTTACATCAGGTCTATTGCCACTTTTATTTCTGAATGTATCAACAATAGCATCTTTTACTAATAAGAATGGATATTGCGAATGCTTGAATAAATCTGAGAAAACTGCGCCTTTTACAGCGAAAGTTTTATCTAAAGTAAAGAACTTGGTCCAATCAATTTGCATACATTTCTTATACAAATCTTCTTCGTTTCGAAAAGAAAAACTTTTTACTTCTGTTAATATAGAAATAGCACATCGGCAATGCAAGTTCAAAAAGTAAACATCTTTCAATGAACCTTTTGTTTGAACTGCCCGATTTAATACCACAACATCATTATATCCTAATTCGACTAACTCCTCAGCGAGAACTTGTTCAAGACCAAAAATGGTTTTAAGGGTGATTTTGAAAATCTGACTGCTAACTTTATCTTCTTCCTTCATTTTTTATACCTTTCACTTATGAATTACTCTTATTTTTGTACAAAAGAACGAATTTGAAATCAATAAATCGGTATCTACTTCTTTTCGGATGTTGTTTTACATTCACTTTAATCTGTGCTCAACAAAAAGTTGGATTGGTTTTAAGTGGCGGTGGCGCAACGGGATTAGCCCATATTGGTGTTTTAAAGGCGCTTGAAGAAAGAGGAATTCCAATAGATTACATCACTGGAACTTCTGCAGGAGCATTAGTTGGGTCCTTGTATTCCGCAGGTTATAGTCCAGAAGAAATTGAACAATATGTTTTGAGTAACGAATTTCAATTGATGTCCAAAGGAAAATTAAAATCAAAACAACATTTTTTATATAAAGAGAACGAAAGTAATGCAAGTCTTGTTAATTTTTCATTTTCACAAGATAGTATTTTAAAAAAATCCTTACCAACAAACTTTATTACTTCCTCTTATTTGGATTTTGAAATGATGAAAATTTTGGGGACTACAGGGGAGTCTTATGGAAATGATTTTGATAGTTTATTTGTTCCTTTTAGATGTGTGGCATCTGATATTCGAAATAAGAAAAGCATCGTTTTCTCAAAAGGGAATTTAAATCAGGCAGTTCGTGCTTCAATGACCTATCCATTTTATTTCCATCCAATTCGGGTAAATAATGTTTTGTTATTTGATGGGGGATTGTACAATAATTTTCCTGCTGATATAATGTATTATGATTTTAGTCCAGATTTTATTATCGGAAGTAATGTTTCCGATAATGCAGCTCCACCAATGGAAGATGAATTGATAAGCCAGATTACCAACATGTTGGTTTCCTATTCTGATTTCACGCTACCATGTGATGCTGGAATTATTATCCAACCAAATCCAGAAATTTCAACATTCGATTTTGACCAAGTGAAAAAAGCAATCGAAGTTGGTTATAAAACAACAATGCTATATATTGATTCCATTGAACATCATGTATTGAATAGAATTTCAAAAGAAGAGTTGGCTATAAGACGATTTAAATTTAAATCAAAAATTATTGACTTAAAAGTTTCATCTATAACGCATGTTTCTAATTTAAAACGGGAAATTACCTATGCGAATAAATCTATGATTAGTGTCCGTAAAAAAGAGGTTCTTTCAATTGAAACACTGGAAAAAAGATATTATCGATTATATGCTACCCAACAAATTGAGTTTATGTTCCCTATTCTATCCCTGAAGAAGGATTCTACTTATAACTTAGGGTTAGAAATTCGAAAATCCAAAGATTTCAAATTAGATGTAGGTGGTCATTTCTCATCTAGAGCTGTTAATACTGGTTACTTAGGATTAAGTTATCGTTTTATTGGTACAACAGCTTCAACAATTAGTTTGTCTTCCTATTTTGGGAAGTTTTACGGCTCAGTTAAGGCCAACTATACCTTCGAAGTCCCATCTGTTTTTCCTATATCAGTGTCAAGTTATTTTGTTATGAACCGCTGGGATTATTTTCGAAGTTTTGCAACATTTTTTGAGGATGTTATACCATCGTTTCTTGTACAAAATGAAATGTATTATGGTTTAAAATTTAATCACCCAATTGGAAATACTACTAAAAGCGTATTTGATTTTCGTTTTTTCAATTTAGAAGATGATTATTATCAAACAGTTGAATTCACAAATAAAGACACTTCAGATATCACAACATTTAAAGGGAATTCTTTTAGTTGGGAATTTGAACAAAATTCATTGAATCGCAAACAATTTGCCTCTTCTGGTCATTATTTTAAATTCAAAGCAAGATATGTGGATGGAAAAGAAAAAAATATTCCAGGATCCACATCTTCGACAGACTCAGTAAAAAGTAAGAATCACGAATGGATAAATTTAAACGCTGAATTTCAAACTTTCATAATTAACCATCCTAATTTTCATTTTGGTTTTCATGGTAAAGGTGTTTTCAATAGCCAATCATTATTTTCAAATTATACAGCAACATTACTTTCAATGACTTCCTTTTCATTGGTGCAAGATGCTGAAACTTATTTTTTACCTGAATACAGGTCACCCCAATATCTTGGTGGTGGTATTAATCTTGTATTTTCATTTAATAAAAATATTGATCTCCGTTTTGATGCATATTATTATCAACCATTTGTTCTGCTACAAAAAAATGATAATGGTACTTTTGGTTATTCCAAGCCATTCAAGGGAGAAACATATATGGCATCCGCTTCACTTATTTATCATTCTTTCGTGGGGCCAATTAGGGCCACTTTCAACTATTTCCCAAAGCAAATTATACCTGTAGCTTTTCAAATAAGCTATGGCTTTGTTTTATTTAATGAGAGAGCGATACGATAACATATCTAAAATTATAAACATAAAATACCCAATGGAAAAAATAATATGTGGAATTCAACAAATGGGAATTGGTGTTCCAAATGTGGTAGAAAGCTGGAAATGGTACCGCACGTTTTTCGGAGTCAACGTTAAAGTATTTGAAGAAGCCGCTGAAGCACCATTGATGACTAGATATACTGGAAATGTTGTTCATTCAAGAACTGCTACGCTCGCTTTGAGTATGGAAGGTGGAGGTGGATTCGAAATATGGCAATTCACAAGCCGCCCAACTGAAAAAGCAACATTCGACATTCAACTTGGTGATTACGGTTTATATGCTTGTAAAATAAAATCAAGAAATGTTACTGCAAGTTTTAATTATTTTAAGCAAAATGGGGCGACAATTATTGGCGAATTAACTGAGAATCCCAACGGTGATCTAACATTTTACACGCAGGATCCAAATGGAAATATTTTTCAAATTGTTCAAGGAAGAGGTTATTTCTCAAATACGAAACACCCTTCTCACTGCGGTGGCGTTGCCGGGTCTGTTATAGGTGTAAGTGACATCGATAAAGCGTTGGTACTCTATAAAGATATTCTGGGATATTCAACCATAGAATATGATATTATTGATAAAGACCTAGATTACAGAGAACTTCCAGGTGGAAAAGGAAAATTCAGACGAGTTTTATTGACACATAAAGAACCAAGAAAAGGACCATTTGCAAGATTATTAGGGCCAACAGAAATTGAATTAGTACAAGCATTAGATAGGACAGATTGCAAAAAAATATTTGAGAATCGTTTTTGGGGAGATTGGGGATTTATTCATTTGTGTTTTGACATTCAAGGAATGAATGCATTACAAAAAGAGTGTGAATCAAAAGGTTTTCCTTTCACAGTTGACAGCTCAGACACCTTTGATATGGGAGAAGCTGGTGGCCGTTTTTCATATATCGAAGATCCAGACGGAACTTGGATTGAATTTGTAGAAACACATAAAGTTCCAATAATGAAAAAGTGGGGCTGGTATATCAATCTAAAAAATAAAAAACCTGGTAAGCACCTTCCCAAATTAGTACTCAAAGCAATGGGATTGAATAAAGTGAAAGATTAATGTTTAAACAGTATGATTAGTTGATTGTATTGTCTAAAAAATCTACAATATTATGATTATATTTGAAACCAATATATGTGGTATTATGAAGCAATTTTTAAACTTTTTTCTATCTTTTCTTGTCTTAAGTCAATTATTAACATCATGTAATGAAAAAATTGATTTAATTGGTAATTTCGAAGAAACTGCTGTGGTATATGGTTTATTAGACCAAAGCGATTCAATACATATCATCAAAATTAACCGTGCTTTTATTGGTCCTGGAAATGCATTGGAAATTTCACAAATTGCCGATTCAAACGAATTTCAACAAGTTGATGCAACAATATCAGAATATATAAATGGTTCATTAGCAAGAGAATGGACGTTAGTTGATACACTAATGGAAAACAAAGATCCAAATGGTGTTTTTTATGCACCATATCAAAAAATGTATTATTTCAAAACAAATTCGACTGAGCCACTGAATCCGGACGGTATTTACAAATTACACATTTCATTAAACGGTGGAGACATTATTGTAGATGGTGAAACGGAAATTGTTTCTAATATTTCCACCTCTGCAGATGGACAGTCATTCAGGTTTGATTTTGTCGACAACCCAGGTGTCTACGTATCTAAAGGAATATCCGTTTTTGCAGGGAATTCACATATTTTGAATGCGACCTTAGAAGTTAATTTCCATGAGTACACTTCACCAGGTGTAGGAGTCTTAAAATCTTTTAAATGGAACCTTGGTGAAACTGAAGTTGCTCCAAATACTAATCAAACATTTACAACCAATGGTAAAACATTTTATGAATTGGTTTTAGCTAATGTCACAAACAACCCATTAATTAACCAACGAAAATTATACTCAATTAAAATAATTGCAACAGGTGGAGGTGAGGATTTGTATAATTATATGACAGTAAATGCACCAAGTTCATCACTAGCCCAAAGTAAACCTACCTACACTAACTTGACTGTAAATGAGAATCATGCCGTTATAGGTGTTTTTTCTTCGAAATACACTTATATTGTAGAAAAACATTTTATAAATACTTCAAATCCTATTCTACGTATGCTTGCAACAAAATCTGTAGCGGAATTGTGCACTGGACCTATCACTGGTAATTTGTTTTTCTGTAGCCAACATATTGGTGAAGCTGCAACCTCTTTCTATTGTCCTTAAATTTACCGGTCAGATATCACTTCAAATTTAACTTTGTTTGTACATTTAGCAAATGGCTGAAAGGAAGACTTTCTTTGTAAATGTAATATTACCGATTCCCGTTCACAAGGAATTTACATACCGTGTGCCTTTTGAGATGAATAATTCAATAATCATTGGGGGAAGGGTTATTGTACCATTCGGAAAATCGAAACTACTAACTGGAATAGTAAGTAAAATTCAGGAAACTGCTCCTTCAGAATATCAAGCTAAATACATCGAGCATGTTTTAGATGAAACTCCAATAATTACTAAAGAACAATACCACTTTTGGCAATGGATATCTTCTTATTACATGGCTCCAATTGGTGATGTGATGAACGCAGCATTGCCATCAAACTTTAAATTAGCCAGCGAAACTAAAATTGTGTTGCATCCTGATTTTGATGGGAAATTAGATTTTTTAGAACCGAGAGAACTAGAAATTGTTGAATCACTTGATATAAGAGAAATACTCGATTTAAAGGAAATTTCTGAAATTATTGGAATTAAAACGATTCAACCCATCATAAATAAAATGATGAAAAGACGAATAGTTTTAGCTGTGGAAGAATTGAATGATAAGTTTGTTCCAAAAACTGCTGTTTATATTTTATTAGGTTCTGAAATTCAAACTGAAGTTGACTTAAATGAGAAAATTAATCTTTTAGAGAGCAAAAAATCTACTGAGAAACAACTAGAAATATTATTGACAATTCTAAGAGATGGAAATTATTCGAACAATCAGATTCAGCCAGTTTTAAGAAAATCCTTATTAGAAAAAGAAATTTCAATTTCTACATTGAATACAATGGAGAAAAATGGCATTATCATACAACAACGAATAGAAATTTCTCGTTTTTCAAATGCTAATGAAAATCAAAAGGAATTTAAAGAATTATCCAAAAGTCAATCAAAGGCACTCGATGAGATAAATGAGTCGTTTCTTAATTACAATACAACATTATTACATGGTGTAACTGGTTCTGGAAAAACGGAGATTTATGTTCAGCTCATTCAAGAACAGCTAGATTTAGGAAAACAAGTCCTGTTTTTATTGCCTGAAATAGCATTAACAACTCAATTAATTCAAAGACTTTCTACTTATTTTGGAGAACAAATTGGCGTTTATCATTCTAAATTCAATCAGAATGAACGTGTTGAGATATGGAATCATGTTTTAAATAATAATCCGTCAAAATTCAGAATTATTTTAGGTGCACGGTCTTCTGTGTTTTTACCCTTTCAAGATTTAGGGCTTATCATTGTCGATGAAGAACACGAATCAAGTTTCAAACAATATGACCCATCTCCTCGATATAATGCACGTGATTCAGCAATCGTATTAGCACATTATTACAAGGCAAAAGTATTATTAGGTTCTGCAACTCCTGCGATGGAAACTTTTTACAACGCTAAAAATGGGAAATATGGTTATGTAGAATTAACGAATCGTTTTGGAGGGCTAAGTTTACCTGAAGTTTTTTGTGCTGATGTAAAAAAAGAACGCAGGCAAAAAAGTATGCAATCGCATTTCACTTTGTTTTTGGTAGATGCGATGCGTGAAGCATTAAACAGAAATGAGCAAATAATATTGTTTCAGAACCGCAGAGGATATACACCACTTTGGAGTTGTGAAATATGTAATTGGACACCAAAATGCAAGAATTGTGATGTCTCTCTGACATATCATAAACAAACGAATACGTTAAAATGTCATTATTGCAGTTATCATACGCCACCCGTTGGATCTTGTGCATGTTGCGGTTCAAATCGCTTGAAGATGCTCGGATTTGGAACTGAAAAAGTGGAAGATGATTTGTCAATAATTTTCCCTGACAAAACAATTAAACGTCTTGATTTAGATAGTACGAGATCTAAAAACGCCTATGAAAATATATTAGGTGATTTTGAAAATAGAAAAATTGATATCTTAATTGGTACTCAAATGGTAAGTAAAGGACTAGATTTTGATAATGTAAGTTTAGTTGGAATTCTAGATGCTGATATGTTGTTGAATAGGCCAAATTTTAGAGCTTTTGAGCGAGCCTATCAACTTATGTCACAAGTTGCAGGACGTTCGGGCAGAAAAGAGAAAAGAGGTAAAGTAATCATTCAAACAGGTGATCCGGATCATTGGGTAATTCAAAAAGTCATCAATCACGATTATTTAGGATTTTACACAAACGAAATCATAGAAAGAAAGAACTATTTCTATCCCCCTTTCTATAAAATGATTGAGTTCACATTAAAACATAAGGATGAACATCTATTAGACCAAGCGTCTATGGACTTTGCAGTAGCACTTAGAGCAATATTTAAGGAACGTGTTTTGGGTCCAGAATTCCCGATAGTTAGAAGAATTCAAAATCTATATCTAAAGTCAATCAAATTGAAATTAGAGAAAGATGCATCAGATAAAAAAATAAAGGAACGCATTCAGCATCTTATTGATGCTTTCTATAGCGTTCCTGTACATAAATCAATTCGAATTGTAGTCGATGTTGACCCCGCTTAACCTAGGTATGATTTGAGCATCCGGCTTCGGGAAGTATGTTTCAACCTTCGAATTGCTTTTTCTTTAATTTGACGAACTCTTTCTCTTGTGAGATCAAATTTCTCACCAATTTCTTCTAAGGTCATAGGGTGTTTCCCATTTAAACCATAATATAATCGTACGATATCTCCTTCTCTAGAAGTCAATGTTAAAAGTGATCTTTCAATATCTTTTCTCAAAGACTCAGCAATTAGTTCCTTTTCAGGACCAGGAAGCGAATCATTCAACAAAACATCATACATACTTGACGAAGATTCATCTCCTTCAACTAGTGGCGCATCCATAGATATATGTCTTCCACTATTTGCTAGAGATTGCTTTACCTCTTCAGTTGAGCATTCCAACAATTCAGCTAATTCATCAGCTGAAGGTGGGCGTTCAAATTTTTGCTCCAATTCAGAGAAAGCGCGATTTATCTTATTTATTGTACCAATTTTATTCAAAGGGAGTCTTACAATTCTAGCTTGTTCTGCTAAGGCTTGCAAAATAGATTGTCGGATCCACCATACAGCGTATGAAATAAATTTAAATCCACGTGTTTCATCGAATCTTTCGGCAGCTTTAATTAAACCTAAATTTCCTTCATTGATTAAATCCGGTAATGAAAGTCCCTGGTTTTGATATTGCTTTGAAACAGAAACAACAAAACGAAGATTTGCTTTTGTTAATCGATCTAAAGCCGCTCTATCTCCTTCGCGAATTTTTCTAGCCAACATAACCTCCTCTTCTGCAGAAATTAATTCTACACGACCAATTTCCTGTAAGTATTTATCCAAAGACGCTGTCTCCCGATTGGTAACTTGCTTCGTAATTTTTAATTGCCTCATCGTAGGTATGTATTAATTTAACCTGGTAACAAATTAATAACGTTTAAGATATCAAATAGTTGGCTTTCATATTGATAAATATTCATTAAATGGCAAATCAATGAATATTCGGTAGTAATCATTGAATATATGGTATTCTTCTATTATTAAAGCGTAGTTAAAATATAGTTTCATTAACTTTGTTCCATGAAAATTTTGATGGTCTGTTTAGGGAATATATGTCGTTCTCCTTTAGCGGAAGGAATTCTTCGAGAAAAACTAAGATTAAACAAGTTAAATGTTAGTGTTGATTCTGCAGGAACTTCTGGATTACATGCAGGAGAGAACCCTGATTCAAGAATGTGTGAAACAGCCAAATCATTTGGATTAAATATTGATTCCTTAAAATCGCGCAAATTTACTGTGCAAGATTTTGTCAACTTTGATCTTATTTATGCGATGGATTCAAGTAATTATAACAATATCCTAGCGCTGGCTAAAACAACATCAGACAAAGCTAAAGTACATTTGATTTTAAATGAACTTTACCCTAACCAAAACATGGCAGTTCCTGATCCATATTATGGCGGTGAACAAGGATTTATAGACGTATATAATTTACTTGATGAAGCAACTGACAAAATAATTGAAAAACTAAAAGCAAATGGATAACGGAAAGATTTATATGATTCCAAACACTTTAGGTGGTGAATCAACAAAAGATATTATACCTCAAGAAGTTGCCGATAAAGCGATAAGTTTAAGAGCATTTGCAGTGGAGGATTTAAAATCTGCCCGACGTTTATTGCGTAAAATTGACCGTGAGTTTCCTATTGATAAATGTGAGTTTTACTTATTGAATAAAAGAACACCAATTGAAGACCTTCATAAAATGTTGAAAGTTATTAGTCGTGGAGACGATTTGGGTGTTATTTCTGAAGCTGGTTGTCCTGGAGTTGCTGATCCTGGAGCTGAGTTAGTTGCCTTGGCGCAACAAAGAGATATTGAGATTGTTCCACTTGTTGGACCGACCTCTATTATATTAGCCTTGATGGCAAGTGGTTTTTCTGGTCAAACATTTACTTTTCATGGGTATTTACCAAAGGAAAGAAAAGACCGTATTCGTAAGTTGAAAGATTTTGAAGGCGATGCTAGAAGATCAGGTTATACACATATTTTTATGGACACCCCATTTAGAAACATGAATGTACTTGACGATTTAATGAAAGAATTAGCTGATACAACAATGCTATGTATAGCTGCCAACATTACTTTGCAATACGAAACGATTAAAACAATGTCTGTGAAAGAATGGAAAACCAAAGAGTTTGATCTTTCAAAAAGCCCGACAATGTTTTTGATTGGGGCAAGCCAAATTTAAAATTAATTTGACCCTCTACTTTTCTTAATTGCCTCGTAGGCCTCTTGAATTTTCTGGAATTTTTCTTTCGCTCCTTTTTGGAATTCTTCCCCCATCGCTGAAACCTTGTCGGGATGGAATTTTATTGCCATCTGTCGGTAAGCTTTTTTTACCTCTTCGTCCGTTGCAGAAGGTTCAATTCCTAAAACGCTATAATCCGAATTAACATTTCGGTAGAACATATTTTTAACGCTTTCAAATTCCATTTGCGGAATTCCGAGCATTTTTGAAATGTCTTGAATCACATTTAATTCTGTATTCGAAACATGTCCATCCGCTTTTGCAATACCAAATAAATAATGAACCAATTGAATTCGCACTTCAGGCTGCATCCGCATTTGAATATCTTGGCAAATTTTCTGCAAAGGTATTTGACCAGAATCAATGAATTGTTTTAACGTTTGTAAATGAGAACCGTTAAATTGTGGCCCAAATTGTTGTGAAAAAAACGATTTAACGTAGTCTAATTCCGCTTTCAAAACCTTTCCATCAGCCGTCATAACAGCTGCTGAAAGAGCCATCAACATCGTTGGAACATCATTTACAGATGAACGTTGCTGATAAAATTGAAAAAGCTCTTCAGGTGAATAAGTCCTTCCATCCTGTTTTGCTTGTTGTTTCAATTGGCCTACAACACGTTGATAATTATCAATAAAAGTTCCTGCTATAAATCCTAAAATTCCACCAAATAGTTGTCTTCCAAAAAGAAAATATCCACCAATTCCTAAAATCCACTTAAACAAAATCGTTCTTTTTAAATTTAAAAAAATGGAGGAATGCAAGCACTCCTCCTTAATTACATCATTGCAAATTAACTTATTTGCTCAATATTTCTTTCAATAAAGGCATTTAAAGCTTCACCTTTCAACATTCCTTGAGCGAGCATAGCTAAATCACTCAATTGCTTCACTGTCTCCTTTTGAGCCTTGTCTTTTTTCGACAGAATTCCACTAATTTTCGGATGATTCGCATTGATTACCAAATTGTACATCTCGGGAAAAGCACCATAAAAGCCACCGCCACCCATTTTTTGTTGCTCCATCATTCTTCGAATAAATTCTGGTTGGGTGATAATAATCGGTGCTTCATCTTCGCTCATACTTTCAAATTGAATTGAAAACTTTTCTTTGTTTAAGAACGATTCGAATACAGGCTTCAACTTTTCTTCGTCCTCTTTCGATAATTTTGAAGGTATCTCTTCTGATTTCTGAATCAATTTATCCAAAGGGTCAGAATCAACACGAGAAAATGCAATATTATCGAATGATTGTTCGATTTTCGCAATCCAATGTGGTGTTAACGGACCTACCAATTCTAATACATCATACCCTCGATCTTTTGCTTTTTTTACAAAAGAATATTGGTTTTCTTTGTCATTTGTGTAAAGGAATATGCGTTTTCCATCCTTATTCGTTTGTAAGGGTGAAATTTTCTCAATGTATTCTTCAATTGTTGAAAAGACACCATCCACATTTTTTACCAAAGAATATGATTTAGCCTTGTCAGCAAATTTATCTTCTGACAAAGAACCATATTGAACAAATACTTCTAAATCGTCCCACTTCTCTTCAAAATCTTTGCGGTCTTTTTTAAACATTTCGGCTAATTTATCACCAACCTTTTTCGTAATATGAGCAGAAATCTTCTTGACATTGCTGTCGCTTTGCAGGTAAGAACGAGAAACATTCAATGGAATATCAGGTGAATCAATCATACCATGAAGAAGCGTCAAAAATTCAGGGACGATCTCAGCAACACTATCAGTGATAAATACTTGATTTGAATACAGATTAATTTTGTTCTTCTGAACTTCAACATTCTCCTTAATTTTTGGAAAATAAAGTATTCCAGTCAAATTAAAAGGATAATCAACATTTAAATGAATGTGAAACAATGGACTCTCAAATGTTGTTGGATATAATTCTCTATAAAAAGCATCATAATCCTCTTGTGTTAAATCAACCGGAGCTTTTGTCCAAGCGGGAGAAGTATTGTTAATTTGATTTTCAACATCAACAGCTACTTTTTTAATTTTTCCACTTTCATCCTTTTCACCTTCAGGAGATTCAATGTATTCTGTTTTAGTACCAAAGAAAACTGGAATCGGTAAAAACTTGCAATATTTATTTAATATCTCAGTGATTTTAGCTTTCTCCAAAAATTCCAACGCATCTTCAGCAATATAAAGGATGATATCTGTTCCTCTTTCAGCTTTTTCAATCTCAGTTATCGTATATTCAGGAGAACCATTACTTTCCCATTGAACTGCTTTTGAACCTTCATGTCGAGATAACGTACGAATCTGAACTTTTTCAGCAACCATAAACGCTGAGTAGAAACCAAGTCCAAAATGTCCTATAATTTGCTCTGCGCCTTCATTTCCTTTGTATTGTTGAACGAATTCTTCCGCTCCAGAAAAAGCAATTTGATTGATGTATTTATCAATTTCTTCTTCAGTCATTCCAATTCCTAAATCGCGAATTGTAAGTGTTTTTTCTTCTTTATTTAATATTACATCGACTCTTAAATCACCTAATTGACCTTTAAACTCACCGTTTAATGTCAGTACATTCATTTTTTGGGAAGCATCCACTGCATTCGAGACTAATTCTCTCAAAAATATTTCGTGATCAGAGTATAAAAATTTCTTAATTATTGGAAAAATATTTTCCGTTTGAACATTAATTTGACCAGTTCTCATATATAGACTATTTTTTTCGTGCAATTTGTCAATCTTTGTGCCACCTGAAAACATATGACAAACTGTCGGAAATTGAAGACAATTTGGCTAAACAAACGTAAAAAAAATACCTAAATTTGCAAAAAAACAATTCGTGCTAATATATTCAATAGCTTTTATTTTATTCTTATTTCTTATAACGCGCTATTTGAAAGTATTTCAAATGGACGGTTTATCAGTTTGGACACTACCCTCTGTTTTTTTAATAAAAATAGGTGTAGGATTATTACTTTTCTTAATTCATATTCAAACTTATGGCATTGATGAATTAAGCCATGACGGGGAAACATTTTTAAATGAAGGGAAATACTTAAATGATGTTTTTGCACAATCTCCAAAACATTATTTTCAATTGTTAACTGGAATAGGTGAATCAACAGAGTTGATCAACAAATATTTGCACATGACTCAATATTGGTCAGCTGGAGATTTGACAATTATAAATGATTCAAAAAATGTAATTCGTGCTCATAGTATTATTCATTTTTTCTCGGGAAATTCAATCGTAATTCACTTGTCTGTTTTATGCTTATTTTCAACTATTGCTTTAAAGAATTTTTATATCTCATTCCAGAAATATACGTCACAAACATACATTGTATTCTTTTGGATTATAGTATTGGTTCCAAGTGCTTTATTTTGGACTTCCAGTCTTTTAAAGGAGCCTTTTTTATTTTTAGGTATTAGTTTATTAGTTAGGTCTATTCTTGTCAATGATAAACTCTCAAAAAGACTAATTTATATAGTTTTATCTATCTTTTTACTCATATTATTCAAACCATATGTTTTGGTATGTATCCTTATTTCACTTTTTTGCTTGTTAATTTATAAGAATCTTTTTAAGTCTAAACTAATACCGTCTTTAATTACATTAATTGTTTTTATTTTTAGTATGAGTGTTTTATTTCAGACATCATTAAATAAAGTGATTAATAGTTTGACTCGCAAACAATTTGATTTCGTAAATGTTGGGAAAGGTGGTTTACATGTTCTTGCAAATTCAAATTATTATTACTTCCAACCATTTCAATATGAGAATCTTTCAATTGCTGGAAATGAAATAATATTACAAAAAGAATCAGATGCTTATAAATATAGGTTCGGAAGCACTGACAAACCAATACAAGTTCATTTAGTTCCAAATGGAGAAATATGGCAAAGGACATATTTCAAAAAAGGATGTGCAAGCTTCACTGAAACAACGCCAATCAAAAACTCTGCATTTCAATTAATAAAAAACATTCCTGAAGCCTTAGTAAATAGTATAATTCGTCCATTCCCAAATGATCCAGGTAGTAAATTAAAATTCCTTTCTTTGATTGAAGTCTGGCTTGTAATTCTGTTTTTTGGGTTATCCATATACTTTAGAAGAAAACTGAATATCAACGAAAAAAACATCATTTTCACGTTATTGATTTTCACATTTTCACTCTCGTTACTCATTGGTTGGACGACACCTGTTTTAGGAGCTATTACGAGATATAGATTCCCTGCTCAATTTGCCCTTGTAATTGTGGGATTAATCCTTTTAAAACCTTTAAATCATATAAAATGGAAAAATACGTTTTCATAACTGGTGCTACTTCAGGTTTCGGAGAAGCATGCGCGGAAATATTTGCTAAAAACGGATGGAATCTAATATTAACAGGTAGACGAATTGAACGATTAAATCATATTCAATCTAATCTTTCTAACACATACGATGTAGATGTTCAAATTTTGTGTTTCGATGTTAGAATTGAAGAAGCCGTTTTCAAAGGAATAGAAACATTGCCAAATACTGTAAAACAAAACATTGGCATTTTGATTAATAATGCTGGTCTTGCAGTTGGTCGGAGTCCTATTGATGAAGGTCTAATTGACGATTGGGACAGAATGATTGATACTAACATAAAAGGATTGTTGTATGTCACTAGAGCAATTGTACCCTTTCTAAAAAACAACAAAGAAGGACATGTTTTTAATATAGCAAGTATTGCTGGGAAAGAAGTTTACGCAGGCGGAAATGTTTATTGTGCATCAAAACATGCTGTAGATGCATTATCTAAAGCGATGCGAATTGACTTAGTAGATTATAATATTAAAGTTACCAACATTGCTCCTGGCGCTGCTGAAACAGAATTTTCATTGGTCAGATTTAAAGGCGATGAAGTCACAGCAAAAAGCGTTTATGATGGATTTGAACCATTAGTTGCTAAAGATATTGCCGATACTATTTATTTCGTTGCTACACGACCAAAACATGTTACGATTAATGACCTAACAATTATGCCAACGGCACAAGCTACAGCAACAGTTATTCATAGAAATAGTTGATTTGAAATTAATCTAAAACTTTAACAAACATTGATAAAAAAAGTCGGAAGAAAATTCTACCGACTAAATTATGGCAATTGCCTATTTTTTGATTAACAGTTTTATTCTTTTGGAACTTCTTTTACTACCTCCGGCAAAACCGTTCCTTTTATAGTTAAGATAATAGGCTCAGAAACATTTGAAGTAATCGTAATTGTTTTTGTAAACGCTCCTACTCTTTTTGTATCATATTTAACTGATATTTGAGATTTTTTGCCTTTTTGAATTGGTTCTTCTGGCTTTTTTGCAGTCGTACAACCGCAGCTAGTTTGAACTCCTTGAATTATTGCAGGAGTTTTTGAGTCATTTTTAAAGTCAAAAGAGAAAGTTTCATCAGACCCATAAGGGATGTCTTCTCTAACAATTTCTATTTGAGTGAAAGTTAAACCTTTTTGCTTTTTCGCTACTTTTTCCTTCTTTTCTTTCTTTACTTCTGTCGTTTCTTGTGCGCTAACACCAACTCCTAAAATCAATGCTAATGTGAATAATAGATATTTCATAATTTCTCTTTTTTTAACAAGGTTACAATAATTCTCAAAAGTGACTTTCACTTTTAACAAAAAAATAATTTTTATTTTACAATCAATCTTGTTTACAAATTTCAAATCTTCTATTTCGTTTGAAAATAAACATCTAAAACTTCAATAATTGAACGGAAAGTGTTATTTCGCACAATTTCAATTTCCTTTTTTTTCATCCAAACTACATCAGTAATCCCTTCTTCAATTTGAGGTTTCAACAGCATTTCTCCTTCGATATCAAGTGAAAACCATGCTGTTTTTTTCAATGTTGGGATGCCTTTATATTCATATGTATGAAATGTTGAACAAATGAATCCAATAATTTCAGGTTTCTTCAATCCACATTCTTCTTCGATTTCCCTAATAGCACACATTTCTAAAGACTCACTCGATTCTCGTTTTCCTTTTGGAATATCCCAAAAGCCATTTCGTTTTATAAATAAAAATTTGCTCTTATTTCTTACAATTCCACCTGCAGCTTCTACCTTAACAAATGCTAAGAATAAGCGGTCAAATTCTTTTTCCATTTCGTTTGAATAAACGTGAATATCATTTTCAATAGCGACCCTATAAATTTGAGGAATTAAACCATCTTTAACCGAAAGTAGTGTGTTGCTATCTATCAAAAAAATATTTTTCTTTTTTGAAATAATATCAGTAAAAAAAATCGGTCTATTTTCTATAAAAACTTTGTACATTTGGCGCCATGATTTTGAACAACGATAAAGCCTTAAAAGTAGCTGAATTTTTATTACAAATTAAGGCTGTAAAACTTCAACCAAATAATCCTTTTACATGGGCATCAGGTTGGAATTCTCCAATTTATTGTGATAATAGGGTGACATTGTCTTATCCAGCAATTCGCACTTTTATACGTCAAACATATACAGATGCTGTTTTAGAATATTTTGGAAAACCTGACGTAATAGCTGGAGTTGCCACCGGAGGAATTGCTTTAGGTGCATTAGTTGCTCAAGAATTAGGATTACCTTTTATTTATATCCGTAGTTCTGCAAAAGGACATGGAATGGGTAATTTAATTGAAGGGCATTTTGAAAAAGGTCAAAAAGTCGTTGTTATTGAAGATTTGATTTCTACTGGTGGAAGCAGTATTAAAGCTGTTGAAGCATTAAAAGAGGCAGAAATGGATGTGAAAGGTTTGATCGCAATTTTTACATATGGATTTAGTGTTGCTGATGAAAATTTCAAAAATGCAAATGTCCCTTATGTCACATTAACGAATTACGATTTCTTAATAGAAGAAGCATTACGTAAAGACTATATTACCAAAAATGACTTGATTTCACTTCGTGAATGGAAAGATCATCCTCAAACTTGGAGAAAATAAGAAATTATGAGGATTGATAGTACTAAAGTTGTCGTTGCAGCAAATCATGAGGTAGTTGCTTCTTTTTTAAAGGATTCTCAAAATCTTATTTACATGTTGCCTCAAGATCAAATTGCTGATTGGAGAGCAACAAGTGAAGAATGTTCTTTTAAGGTTCAAGGTGCAGTGATTATATCACTTATTCAAGATGGATATGAAGGGACAACTAAAATTTTTATGAAATCTGGTGAAAAATCTCCATTTCCATTTCGGCTAACAATTCACTTAGAAGATCAAGATGACCAAACAAATGGTTACATCGCTTTTGACGGAGAAGTCAATGTTTTTCTTAAAATGATGGTTGAAAAACCTCTTACGGCTTTGTTCAATATTATGTCTGAGAACCTAAAAAAGCATTTTGATTACAAAAAATAATCATGTAACCTCCAAAGTTGTTAATTATGAGTTACTAGTTGCTTCTACAAGAATATCTTTTGGTAAAAAACAATAATGGTTCAAAAACAAATAACTAGTAACTATCCATTTTGTAACTAATCACTTGCAACTAAAAAAGAAATTTCCTTTAAATCATACTCTTTCAATTCCCCTTCTTTTCTGATTTGTAAATAACCCATTTCAGAAACACCTTCAATAACACCTTCAAACTTTCCAGAATCATCTTGATATAGTGCTTTTGTCCCTAACTGATATAAAGAATTCAAGTAACGTTTTTTTATCGTTTGAAAGTCACTTTTTTGAATGAATTCCCACAAAGTATTCAACTCGTCAATTAGTTTAAAAACTATAGAATCTATTGAACTAAAAGTATTCGTTTCAATTTTAATACTTGTTGCATTAAAATTTTCAAAATGGATTTGATTCACATTTAAACCAATTCCAATTATAGAGTTGGAAATTATTCCACCCTTAATGGTGTTTTCAATTAAAATTCCAGCAATTTTTTTTTGATTAACGTAAATATCATTTGGCCATTTTATTTCCGCTGATATGCCAATTTTTCTTAAAACTTCAACGATTCCAATCGATGCAAAGTGTGTTAATGCAACTTGGTTTTCTACTGACAGATTGTCGGGTGCAATAAACAAAGAGAAAAGTAAGTTTTCCCCAGCATTAGAAGTCCAATTTGTTCCTCTTTGTCCACGTCCAGCAGTTTGAGTATCTGCCATAATAACAGTGCCGTGCACAATTTTACCCTCTTTTAGTAAATTGGCAGTATAATTGTTCGTTGAATCGACCCTGTCAAATCGCATGATTTTTTGACCTATTTGCATGAACTTTATTAAAAGTGAAACGTTGATACACTGGTTAAAATTAAAATTAAAAGTTAGATTTGTGAGGATTAAAACAATCGAATGTATAAATTAGAAGATGATGTGAATTCCCAAGTATTGTGTGATGCAATTGTTGAGGGAATGCAAGAAAACAAAGCACAAGATATAGTTGTACTTGATTTAAGAGAAATTTCCAATGCTGTATGCGATTTTTTCGTGATTTGTAGTGGGGAATCTTCAACCCAAGTTGATGGTATAAGCAATTCGATAAGCCGATTTACCCGCAAAGAATTACAAGAAAAACCTTGGCATATCGAAGGTAAAACAAACAGCGAATGGATATTATTAGATTACATTAATGTTGTTGCACACGTATTTTACAAGGATGCACGACCATTTTATGATTTAGAAGATTTATGGTCAGACGCGAAACGAACAGACATACCAAATTTCAAATAAAAACGTACAATGTCAGAAGGAGAAAATAAAAAAAAGAGCCCATTTTCCATTTATTGGATTTATGCGGTGATTGGTGTTGCAATAATTGGATTTCAGCTATTTATGAGTTCTGCAGGACATATTCCTGTAAAATATAAATCTACATTTTTCGATTTAGCTGAAAAAGGATTCATCCAAGATGCCAAAATAATTAACAAAGTAAGATTAGATTTTACGATAACCAAAGAAGGGAAAAAATACCTTGTTAATTCAAAAGAAGCACAATTTAAATCAATTAAACAGGCATTAACGAAAGGGAATGCTGTTAAAAAAGGAGATCCCGTCTTTGAATTGAATATTGTTGATGCAGGTAATATTGAATTACAAGTAACCGAATTAAATAAATCCATCAAAGAACAAAATATTCTACTTAAAGCGGAAAAGAAAGTGCCTTTACCAACCGTTGAATTGACTGATGAGGAAGAGGTGAATTATTTAGGGAATATTTTAAGTTTCATCTTACCTATTCTTATTTTAGTTGTTATCTGGATGTTCGTTATGCGCAGAATGTCTGGTGGTAGTGGAGGCGGAGGCGGCGGTCAAATATTCAATATTGGAAAATCAAAAGCTCAGGTATACGATAAAGGTAAAACTACAAACGTTACTTTTAAGGATGTTGCTGGCTTACAAGAAGCAAAAGTTGAAATCGTAGAGATCGTTGAATTTTTGAAGAACTCAAAAAAATACACAGAATTAGGTGCAAAAATTCCGAAAGGAGCTTTATTAGTCGGCCCTCCAGGAACTGGGAAAACGCTTTTAGCAAAAGCTGTTGCAGGTGAAGCAAAAGTTCCTTTCTTCTCTTTATCTGGTTCTGATTTCGTTGAAAT
>VFKM01000125.1 GCA_009885545.1 Flavobacteriales bacterium | reverse complement strand
TAGGACATTAAGATTTTAGGATGTAAAGATAGTTTCAATGAAATAATTTGAATTCTATAATCTTGAAGTCATAAAATCTAGGTGTCTTGTTGTCCTAATGTCTCGTTGTCATTGTATTGCTTTTTCTAATAATTGCCCGAACCAGTAACAATCCTCGTATGAATTGTATAAAGGTGCAGGTGCGATTCGAATTACATTTGGTTCGCGCCAATCTGCCACAACACCAAGATCTGAAAGTGCATCAAACAATGCTTTTCCTTGCCCTTTTGCCATTATTGACAATTGAGCACCTCTTTTTGTTTTGTCGCGCGGTGTTATTAATTCAAATGTGCATCGGTCTTTATTCTTTTCAGAAATATCATCGATTACAAACTCCATAAAGGCTGTCATCAAATCTCTTTTCGCACCGATACGATCCATTCCTGCTTCATCAAAAATATCGAGTGAAGCCAAATGTGCTGCCATTCCTAAAATTGGAGCGTTGCTCAATTGCCATCCTTCTGCACCTTTCATCGGATTGAATCCTGGCTGCATTAAAAATCTTGTTTCTTTGTCATAACCCCACCAACCAGCAAAACGCGGTAGTTCTGGATTATATGAATGGCGCTCATGAACAAACATTCCGCTCACTCCACCTGGAGAAGAATTCAAATATTTATATCCACACCATGCAGCGAAATCAACTCCCCAATCGTGTAATTTTAAATTGATATTTCCAGCAGCATGTGCCAAATCAAACCCTACAATAGCTCCAACTTTGTGTCCTGCTTTTGTAATCGTTTCCATGTCAAATAATTGTCCAGTGTAATAATTCACACCACCAATCATAACCAACGCTAATTCATCGCCCAATTCAGCTATTTTCGCTAAAATATCTTCTTCTCGAATCAATTGTTCTCCTTCTCTTGGAGCCACTTCAACCAAATGTTCAGCGACATCTAAACCGTGAAATTTCACTTGAGATTCTAATGCATATTGATCACTTGGAAAAGCTTTCGCCTCGCACAAAATTTTCGTTCTTTTTCCCTCTGGTCTGTAAAACGAAACCATCAATAAGTGAAGATTTGTTGTCAATGAATGCGTAATTACCACTTCAATTGGCAAAGCACTAACTACTTTCGCTGCTTTATTCGTCAAATTTTCGTGGTAAGCGAACCAAGGTTTTTTTGCTAAAAAATGCCCTTCAACACCGTATTTCGCCCAAGCATCTAATTCTTCAATAATATAATCTCTTGTTGACTTTGGTTGCAGACCCAATGAATTTCCTGTGAAATAGCGCACTGTGTTTTCATGAAAATTTGGAAAATGGAACTTGTCTCTAAATGATTTAAGTGGATCTTGCCCGTCTAATTGTTGTGCAAAATGTAACGTGTTTTCGAAATGTGTCATTTTCTCTAGATTTCACTCAAAGATAATCAAAGATTAGGAAAAAGGAAGGGGGAAAAAGTAAAAAGGGAGAAGGGAAGAGACTCTATTAATCCAGATTCTAAAGTATATCTAATTAAAAAACCCCAAAGAATAGATTGGTTCAACAATTCAAATCTATGGTCTATGTTCTAACAACGAAGTGGTCTATGTTCTTTTATATTTTAATCCCAATAACACAAATGTCATCTACTTGTTCGTGATTACCTTTCCACGATTCAAAGAAATTCTCCATCCCGGCTAGCTGATTCTCAATTGGTAATTCTGCCATTGACAAAATTAAATTTTTGAACCCTGATTTTTTCAATTTTTTGCCCATTTGTCCTCCAAACTGATCTTGGTAACCATCGGAGAAAAGATACAACATATCTTCTTTTTCGAGTAGGAAGCTATGATTTGTAAAATCATGATGGTCTTCACTTCTTCCAATTGGTTGTTTATCCGGTTTAATCTCTATTAATTCCATTTCTTGAGGAGCACCATCAATTGAAATTACCTTGTTTTTTTGATTTCTATTTTTTACTACCCAAAGTGGATTATATGCTCCTGCCCACATCAACTCTTTGGAATTCGTTTCTTCGTCAAAACGCAAACTTATTAAGGTGATGTCCATTCCATCTTTTGCAGAATCCTGTAAACCAAGCTCTTTGATAAATTTATTGTGCAGTTCATTCAGAATTTCCCCTGGAGTTTGAATTTCACTTTTACTGATAATCTCATTTAAAAAAGCAATTCCAAGCATTGTTAAAAAGCCGCCAGGAACACCATGTCCAGTACAATCAGCAGCTGCGACATACAACACTCCATTTTTTTCTTGTGCCCAATAAAAATCGCCTGAGACAATGTCTTTAGGACGATAAAAAATAAAATGCTCTGGAAGATGCTCACTTACATGATTTTCTTCTTTTAATAAAGCCTGTTGAATGCGTTGTGCATAGCGAATACTTTCTACAATTTCTTTATTTCGTTGTTCTAGTAATTGTTTTTGTTCATCAATTTGATCGTAAGCCGCTTTCAATTCAACCGTTTTTAATCGTTCAATTTCGGCTTCTTTCTTGATGTTTTCAAGTTCGAATTGGAATTCAAGATCTTTTAAGCGCTGAATGTTTGATTCATTGTGAATCTCCTTAAAAAGTGAATGAAATTTCTTGTAATAT
Source organism: Flavobacteriales bacterium (assembly GCA_009885545.1). GTDB lineage: Bacteria > Bacteroidota > Bacteroidia > Flavobacteriales_D > Crocinitomicaceae > M0103. The sequence goes on along the minus strand of VFKM01000125.1, from coordinate 2,078 downwards.
TGGAGTGCATCTAATGGATTATTTTCCTTTTCCTTTATTTGGGACAATAAATAATAGGCATTTTTTTGTTCTTCTTTTGCACCACTCTTTTCAGCTAATTCCAACGCCAAATATCCATATTCTAATGCTTTTTGATAGTTTTTAAACTCCTTGTGAAGTGTGCTTAACTGCAAATACGTTTCAGTGGTAAGTACATCGTAACTAATTTCAATTGATAAATCTAGACTGTGAAGAAAGGTTTTTTCAGACGGCTCATATTCTCCTTCAATCAAAAACAATTTCCCTAGATTATGATTTGCCCATGCTATTGAATCTGAGCTCGAACCTGGATAATTAATGCAATCCAAAAACCATTTTTTAGCTTGTGGGTAATCCCCCATTTCCAAATAGGTTTCACCAATATTATTCATCGAACCAGAAATATCATCGGCATTTCCCAATTTCATTCGAATCTTCAGACACTCTAAATTACATTCAAGTCGTTTTTGATGTTCCTTTTGAAACATATAAACAGCTCCAAGATTATTCAATGTATCTGCTTCCCCTCTTAGGTCGTTATTCAATTGATAAAATTCCAATGCTTTCAATGAATGTTCCATCGACAAAGAAAACGCTGAAAATCTCCAGTAGCAATATCCAAGTATTTTATTACAATCAGCAATTCCTTTCAAGTCCGGCTCTTGCGTACACCTTTCAAGGCTTTCTTTTGCCTGATGAAAAGAACTTCGCATATCGCTTCTTCTATTATTCCAAGCCGCTTCTAAATCAACTAAAACTTCACTTTTTGTCATAGAGTAAAGCTACTAATTTAATAATTCGATTTCCCGTTTTGAATTAGAATATTTTCAATTGAAACATTTTTATAATCAAAGTGTTTTTGATAATAATCAATTACTTTTGTTTTGACGCAATTAAAAGAAAAGCATGAAAATTCAACAAAGCATCAAACGAACAACATCTGAAGGACTTTTTGAAAAAGCCAAAACCTTTTTCCCGGGAGGAGTAAATTCACCGGTCCGAGCTTTTAAATCGGTCGAAGGATCGCCACTTTTCATTAAAAAGGGCGATGGTTGTTTGATTTGGGACGAAGATGACAATGAATTCATTGATTTTTGTTGCAGTTGGGGACCACTTATTTTAGGTCACAATCACCCAGCAGTTTATGCTAAAATTGTTGCTGCTTTACAAAATGGCGCTAGTTTCGGTGCTCCAACTCGCTTAGAAAATGAATTGGCTGAATTGATTTTAGACAGAAATCCATTTATTGATAAGATACGCTTCGTTAGTTCAGGTACTGAAGCAGTGATGTCGGCTTTACGTTTGGCTCGTGGATACACAGGAAAAGATAAAATCATCAAATTTGAAGGATGTTATCATGGGCATTCAGATTCACTTTTAGTAAAAGCTGGAAGTGGATTAGTAACTTTTGGGGAATCTTCCAGTGCAGGCGTTCCTGCGCACGTTGCGATGGATACCTTGGTTTTACCTTTGAATGATATTGAAGCATTGAAAAAATGCGTTGCAGAAAACAAAAACGAGATTGCTTGTGCGATTATTGAACCAATTCCAGCGAACAACGGTTTGCTTTTGCAGGAAAAAACATTTCTATTAGCCCTGCGTGAAATATGCACTGAAAATGGAATTTTATTGTTTTTTGATGAGGTGATTTCTGGATTCAGAGTTGCTTTTTCAGGGGCGGCAGAATATTATGGTATCAAACCTGATCTTGTTACTTACGGAAAAATATTAGGTGGAGGTTTACCTGTTGGAGCGTATGGGGCAAGTAAAGAAATTATGGCGTGTGTTTCTCCGGATGGACCCGTTTATCAAGCTGGAACTTTATCTGGGAATCCAGTTGCAATGGCTGCGGGAATTGCGCAATTAACGGAATGTGCCAAACCAGGTTTTTATGAAGATCAAACTGAAAGAACGAATCATTTTGTTTCAATCATAAACGGACATGCAAAATCAAAAGGATATAACTTTGAATTGGTAACTGTTGGTTCCATTTTCTGGTTGTCTTTTGATGGGAAGAAAAGCATTCACAAAGCAGATGAAATCAACCCAGACATGACAGG
>VFKM01000115.1 GCA_009885545.1 Flavobacteriales bacterium | reverse complement strand
CCCAAACGATGAGCTAAAGGAGCATATAAAAACTTCGTTTCAGAAGCAATTTTTAATTGCTTGTCAGCGCGCATACTTCCAAGAGTTCGCATGTTGTGCAAGCGATCAGCCAATTTGATTAATACTACTCGAATGTCATCCGAAATAGTTAAAATCATTTTCCTGAAATTCTCAGCTTGAATAGAAGCATTTTCGTCAAAAACTTCAGGAATTTTCGTTAAACCATCAATGATCAAACGAACTTTTGCTCCAAATAAATCTTCAACATCTTGTAAGGTGATGTGCGTATCTTCAACTGTATCGTGTAATAAAGCACATGTAATTGCAGTTGCACCTAGTCCCATTTCCTCTGCACAAATACGTGCAACAGCAATTGGGTGATAAATATAAGGTTCGCCAGACTTTCGACGCATGTCTTTGTGCGCATCTACTGCGACATCAAATGCTTTTCGAATCATTCGTGTATCTTCACGTGAACGATCTTTTGTTGCACGCAATAGACCTTTGAAAGCGTTCAGAATTTCTTTCCGTTCGCGTTCAATATCTATTTCTGAAAATACATGTTGTTTCTCTGACATTCTAATTTTATTTTGCTGGAAGAACCTTGGTTGACACTTCTCCAAAACCAACACGAACGCCATCTTTTTCACTATATCCTCTCATAATGACAGTGTCTTTGTCCAAGATGAATTTACGTTCAGTTCCATCATTCATTTTCAATGGTTTTGTACCTTTCCAAGCTAATTCTAACATAGAACCATATGAATCTTCTGTTGGACCAGAAATAGTACCAGAACCCATTAAATCACCACTTCTAACATTACAACCGTTTACAGTATGATGTGCTAATTGTTGCGCCATATTCCAATACATGTATTTGAAATTTGAACGACTGATAACCGTTTCTTGCGCATTATCAGGTTCAATCGCTACCTCTAAATTGATATCGTATGACTTTAAACCATCGAATTTTAAATACGATAAAACTTCTGGTGTTTGCTTAGGAGAATCTACTTTAAAAGGTTCCATCGCATCCAATGTTACAATCCAAGCCGAAATTGACGATGCAAAGTTTTTCGCTAAAAATGGCCCTAATGGAATGTATTCCCATTTTTGAATATCTCTTGCCGACCAATCATTGAACAAACACATTCCGAAGATATATTCTTCCGCTTCAGCTGTTGAAATTGAATCACCGAGTGGTTTTCCATCATACGTAAAGAATCCCATTTCTAATTCAAAATCCAATTGGCTTGAAGGAGCAAAAATCGGATCTTCTGTTTCAACAGGTTTCACTTGACCTTTTGGACGATAAATCGATTGTCCAGAAAGCACTACAGAACTTGCTCTTCCGTGGTATCCAACTGGAATCCACAACCAATTTGGTAACAATGCATTCGCAGGATCTCTAAACATTACGCCAACATTTGTCGCATGTTCCTTTGAAGAATAGAAATCTGTATAATCACCAATTTGAATTGGCATACACATATCAACGCTTTCAACAGCCAAAAGAACTTGGTCAACGTGGTGTTGATTTTTTTGCAAATCAGCTTGGTTAACATCCAATAATTTAGAAATTCGGTTACGTAAATCACGTGTTGCCTTTTTTCCTCTTTTCATCATTTTATTAAGGTACTCACTATCGAAATCACTCAATTCGTATGGCAGATTCTCAAGGTATCCCAAAACAAACAATGTTTTTAAATCCAATACTTTGTCGCCTATTCTAACTGCAACTCTTGGCGTTAAATTAGGTGTTTTGATAATTCCAAAAGGTAAATTTTGAATAGAAAAATCTGAATCCGTAGGGACTTCAACCCACGACTTCAATGAAGGATTATTTGCTGAAATGCTCATATATTATAATTATTTTTTCAAATTCGGCACTTCGACAAGCTCAGTGATCGAATATTGAATTCAGTGTTAAACATTAAAACGGAAGTGCATGATATCACCATCTTCCACAACATATTCTTTTCCTTCCACTTTAAACTTTCCTGCATCTTTCACAGCATTTTCAGAACCAAGTGTTGTGAAATCGTTGTATTTCATTACCTCAGCACGGATAAATCCTTTTTCAAAATCGGTATGTATTACTCCTGCTGCTTGAGGAGCAGTCATTCCTTTTGTGATTGTCCAAGCTCTAACTTCCTTTACTCCTACAGTAAAATAAGTTTGTAAATCCAATAACGAATATGCAGAACGGATCAAACGATTAACGCCTGGTTCATCCAATTCCAATTCATCCAAGAACATTTGACGTTCTTCATATGTCTCTAATTCCGTAATATCTGATTCGATTTTTGCACCTATCACCAAAACTTCAGCATTTTCATCTTTCACAGCTGCTTTTACTAAATCAACGTAGGTATTTCCTGATTTCACAGAAGCTTCGTCAACATTACAAAGGTAAAGAACAGGTTTTCCTGTAATCAATTGGAACTTTTTTACGAATTCCATTTCTTTTTCGTCAAAATCAAGCGCTCGAACTGACTTACCTTGTTCTAAACCTTCTTTGATTTTATGTGCCAACTCATTTTCTTTCAAGATATCTTTATCTCCAGCTTTTAAAACACGAGCTAATGATGCAATTTTCTTTTCAATCGTATCTAAGTCTTTTAATTGTAATTCAATATCAATTATTTCTTTATCGCGAATAGGATTTACATCTCCATCAACATGGATAATATTTCCATCATCAAAACATCTGATCACGTGAATAATTGCGTCTGTTTCACGGATATTCGCCAAAAACTGATTACCCAAACCTTCACCTTTCGATGCGCCCTTTACTAAACCAGCAATATCTACTATTTCCATTGTGGTAGGCAATACTTTTTGTGGATTCGCAATTCCCTCTAACACTTCCAATCTTGGGTCAGGAACAGAGATTGTTCCAATGTTTGGTTCTATCGTACAAAAAGGAAAGTTTGCGGATTGCGCTTTGGCATTTGACAAACAATTAAAAAGAGTTGATTTCCCAACATTCGGAAGTCCAACAATACCACATTTTAAAGCCATTTCTATTATTTTTATGCAAATATAATTATTCAAAATTTAGTGGGACTGACAAACATGCAGGAAGGTTGATTTTAGCGTTAATTTTTCTAATTATTTTTTAACTTTAGCTTTTATAAATACATAAATAAGTGCTCCGTATTTCTTACAAGAACAAGATTCCTTTTCTTTCACTGATTCTATTCAGTTTGATATTTATCTTTTCCTTTTATGGAGATATCATTTTAAATCCTGATTCCTACTTTTTCAGTAATGAAGGTGACGCTATTAAAAACTATTTCACTTACGCATACCATATAAAGCATGATACTTCATATTTGAATTTTTCAGGAATGAATTATCCGTATGGTGAACACTTTATGTACACGGATTGTCACCCAGTACTCGCTAATTTGTTTAAATTTCTTTCAGCAAAATTTGATTTTTTTAGTGATCATAGTATTGGAATTCTCAATTTCATCATGCTATTTTCAATCTTTTTGACTTTTGTTGTTTCCTACTTCTTATTACTACAATTCAAAATCAGTAAATGGTTTAGTGTGCTATTTGCAATTATTATAACCATTTTGGCGCCTCAAATTTTTAGATTAGGAGGACATTTCGCTCTGTCATATAGCGTTGCTATTCCTTTTTCTTGGTTATTGTTTTTAAAAATTCAAACGCTTAATGAGACAAAACAACATACCATTATTGTCGATAACAATCGTTTTTACAAACTGAAAAAAAGCAATAATGTTTTTCTCTTGCTAATGTTTATTAATATACTTTTCTGGTTTTTTATTCATGCATATTTAGGATTAATCATTGTTTTCTTTTTGCTCAGCCTTCATACAATCAATTTAATCAAAGACAGAGAAAATCGATCAAGACGAAACTTCTATTTCAAACAATTTGCTGTTCTTATCCTTCCAATTATTCTATTTTATTTGTTCACTTCTTATACCGACAGTCATACAGGTAGAACAATAAACCCATCAGGGTTCTTTTTGTATAATGCAGAATTTGACGATATTTTCTTACCACACCATCCTCCAATTAGGCCCATATTAGATAGTTTGACAGGTGGAATTATTGACCTAGAATGGGAAGCTTGGAGTTATGTCGGATTTACCACCACACTAATTTTCGCTACATTTCTTATTTGGAGAATCATACAATTAATCAAAAGAAAAAAATCCGCAACTTATAATTTGTATTTTCAAAATCACAAACTGAACAATGCTTTAATTGCCTCGAGTATAGTTTTACTTTTTGCTATGGCTATTCCGTTCAAGCAAATTGAAGGTTTGATAAACCTATTACCAATACTTAAACAATTTCGTGGAACAGGCAGATTTACTTGGCCATTCTATTTTGTTGCGATTGTTTTTTCTGCAAGCGTGATTCAAGATCTATATTTTCGATTGGTTTCTAAAAAAAGAAAGCTATTCGCTATATCACTCATTATTTCAATTGGATTGTTAAATGTTCTAGAGGGACTAAGCTATCATATTGGAACATATTTGCATATTATTCAATCTGAAAACAATTTCAAAAAATCGACCTTATCTCCAACATTCAAGGATGCATTGAATTCTATCCATTCTTCAGATTATCAAGCAATAATTGCCTTGCCTTTTTATTATCAAGGTTCTGAAAGTTATTCGAGACCTCGAAATAATGAAACGGTTTTGAAAACCATTAACTTCTCTTACCATACAGGTATTCCATTAGTTAATGCAAATCTTACAAGAACATCAATTCAAGAAAGCAAAAATATTATTCAACTAGTTTCTCCTGACTTCTATTTTAAATCGATACAGGAAGATTTGAAAAGTGAAAAACCATTTTTAGTGATTCGAACGAAAGATCCCATTACAGCATATGAAAGTGAAATCTTCAAGAAATGTAAGGTGATTTTTGAAAGTAATGAAATCTCAATTTATTCACTTACAAAGGCAGATTTATTCAAAAATAGTGCTAAACAAAGGATTGCAAATTATAAATTACAACTTCCTAATTTATTTTTAAATGGTGAATTTTATACTTCAATAGATTCCTCCTATGTCTTTTACAACGGTTTTGAAGACAGAAAGACAAAGCATTCTTTTCGGGGGTATGGTGGAATTCAAACAATTAAAAAAGGGAAAAACACATTTGCTGAATTTTCACCTAACACGTTTGAAGAAGGAAAAAAATATCAAGTTAGTCTTTGGATGTACAATGGAATACCAGATGCCTTAAATAATTGGTTTAGATTTTTTATTGAAGAATATAACGAAACTGCCGATAAATGGACTTCAACCGAAATATTAATTGAACAAAGTGAAGTCATTTATGGAAATTGGTCACTTATTGAAGGGGAGTTTGAAGTGAAAAAATCAACGAATAAAATTTATATTGCAACTAAAGGAAAAGACGATTCGAGAGAACCACTTTTTGTAGATGATTTATTCATAAGAGAAGTAGGTGTTGATGTATATAAATTGAATGGGAATTCGCTTTTTTACAATAACCATGAAATTAAAGGTAAAAGTAAAAAGGTAAAAGTAATTTGATTCTTGGATATCACACTTTTTACTTTTTACTTCTTCCTTTTTCTGTTATCTTCGTTTTTAAAATAAAACTATGTCTATTCTAATTTATTTCCTGTTAGGAGCACTCACATTCTTCATTTTCCTGATGATTTTCGGATTGTTCTTGCCGAAAGTTGCTCATGTTGAGCGATCTATCATTATCAATGCAGCACCCTCGGATGTTTTTGCTGAAGTTGTGAATTATGAGAAGTTTGTCACATGGAATCCTTGGTCTGAAAAAGACCCAAATATTCAGCATGAATTTGAAGGAGTAATAGGAACAATTGGGTCGAAATATTCATGGAAAGGCAACAAGAAAGTTGGAAGTGGATATATGCAAATTACAGATATTGTAGTCAATGAGCATGTTGAAATGAATTTAAATTTTGGTCCAAGAGGTAATGCAAAATGTGGTTTTGTAATACTCCCACAAGAAGTTGATACTCGTGTAATTTGGTACTTTGATTCACCAATGGGTAATTTCCCTTTAAAACGTATTATTGGAGCAATGATGGACAAATTTATCGGTACAGATTACAGTAAAGGATTATCCAATCTTCAAACTAAACTAGAAAAATAGACATGAAATTAACCCTACTATTTACATTACTTTTCTCAGGAATATTTGCCCAAAACAGGGATTCTGTTTTTATACGGTCGATATACAATTCAGCTTTGACAAACGGGCACGCTTACGAAGATTTAAGAAGTTTGTGCAAAGATGTAGGAGCCCGAATTTCGGGTTCGGCTGAAGCCCAAATGGCAGTCGAATGGAGCAAAGCGACGATGGAAAAATACAATTTCGATAAAGTTTACTTACAGGAAATTAAAGTTCCTCACTGGGAAAGAGGAACTACTGAGGCAGGTTGGATAAGGAGTAAAAAAGACGGTTTAGTAAAAGTAAATATGCTTGCGCTTGGGGGATCAATTGGTACTGAAGGACTTTTGGAAAGTGAAATTATAGAATTCAAGCATTTAGACGATTTAAAAAAGGCCAAACGATCTGCAGTTGAAGGGAAAATAGTTTTTCTGAATCAACCTATGGATGAACAACAAATTAATACGTTTAAAGCCTATGGTGGTTGTTATGCGATTAGAGGCAATGGAGCCGTTGAAGCAAGTAAATTGGGTGCGAAAGCAGTTATTATACGTTCACTTGGAATGCCAATCGACAAACATCCCCATACCGGAGGAATGCATTATGAAGACAGTATTAAAAAAATTCCAGCAGCTGCTATTTCAACTGAAGACGCTGAGATTCTTTCTTTGATGCTATCAAAAGAAAAGTTAGAATTTGTGATGGAAATGGATTGTCGTTCTTATCCAGATGCTAGTTCCTACAATGTTATAGCTGAAATTACAGGCTCTGATTCGCCAAATCAAATTATAACGTTTGGTGGACATTTAGATTCTTGGGACACAGGAGAAGGTGCACACGATGATGGAGCTGGTGTAATACATTGTTTAGAAGCGTTGCGTATTTTAAACGAGTTGAATTACCAACCTAAACATACCTTGAGAGTTGTTTTCTTCATGAATGAAGAAAATGGTAATATGGGCGGAAAAACGTATGCTACATGGTCAAAAAATCGAGGTGAAGAACAAATTGCAGCATTAGAAAGCGATCGTGGTGGTTTCGCACCGAAAGGTTTTCATTGTGATGGATCTGAAAAGCAAATTGAATTATTGAAATCGTTCAAAGAACATTTTCTACCATACGAGATGCAGGAATTTGAAAAAGGACATGGTGGAGTTGATATTGGGCCTTTAAAAGGATCTTTTCCAGAGATTCCATTATTTGGTTTTGTGCCAGATTCACAGCGTTATTTCGATTTTCATCATGCTCCAAGTGATGTTTTTGAAAATGTAAATAAACGAGAATTAGAATTGGGCTGCGGTGCAATTGGGTCTATGATTTATTTGTTGGATAAAAACTTATAAAATTTTGAACACTGCCTGTTGATAAAAACAGTGCTTACCTCCTATTTTCTCGAGTAAAATCGCTAATTTTGCAATCATAAGAACAATTTTATGCATCCTGG
>VFKM01000037.1 GCA_009885545.1 Flavobacteriales bacterium | reverse complement strand
TGAGCGTCGGACTTAATGGGAAATTCGCTTATTCAAATTTGACAGGTGGACTAACTGTAGCTGGTGTTAATACCAAAGCTGGTGTTGCTGGTGCAGCTGATTTATCTTTTTCATACTATAATGATGATGCTCGAATTGGAGGATTAAAGGGTGTCTATACTTTCGCGACAACAATCAATAATATTGGAAATAAAATTGCTTATTCGGAACTAGCTTCAAGAGATTTCTTACCAATGAATTTAAAAATTGGAAATTCATTCTTGGCACAATTTGATAAATATAATAGTCTTGTATTCTCTTTGGATCTTCAAAAATTGTTGGTTCCTACTCCGGCTTATTATGATTATTATGAAGGAGAAAATTTAATGATTTCTGGTAAAAGTGACGATATTGGTGTAATCTCAGGTTTAATGCAATCCTTTTATGATGCTCCCGGAGCGCCAGTTTTAGATGAAGCAGGTGACTATATTCAAAATGAGGATGGAACATTTCAAGTAACAAAAGGATCTCGTTTCAAAGAAGAAATGACTGAAATAAATATTGCCGCTGGACTTGAATATTGGTACAACGATGTATTGGCTATTAGAGCAGGTTATTTTTATGAAAACAAGAATAAAGGAAATCGCCAATATTTCAATGTAGGTGTAGGTTTAAAATACAATAAGTTTGGTGTCGATATTTCTTATTTAGCTGCAGTGGGAGGAAAGTTAAGTCCTTTAGCAAATACACTACGATTTACCCTACGAATGACTTTAGGAGAAGGAAATGATGCTCCAACTGGTGATGATAAACCAGAATAAATGAACATTCGAATTGGATTTGGAGTCGATGTTCATCAGTTGTCTGATACCCATGAATTATTTATTGGCGGAATAAAAATTGACTCTGATTTGGGTGCAGTTGGACATTCAGATGCAGATGTTTTGTTACATGCCATTTGCGATGCTCTTTTAGGAGCAGCCAATTTAAGGGATATTGGTTTTCATTTTTCCGATACAGATCCTAAATTTAAAGGAATAGATTCTAAAATATTATTATCTAATGTTCAAACACTCATTTCTGATAAAGGATTTAAGGTGGTAAACATAGATTGTACTGTAATATTGGAAAAGCCAAAATTAAATCCTCATATTCCTGAAATGCAATCAATCATTTCAAAGTTGTTGGGTATTAGTGACGATAGAGTTTCTATAAAAGCCACAACACACGAAAAAGTTGATTCATTTGGAGAACGTAAAGCAATTAAAGCATATGCTGTTTGCTTACTAGATAAACCAAATACCAATTCACTTTAATAAAATACCCATTTCTGTTTCAATATTTTCAATTTCTATTCTATTGAATGGGGATAGAATCCGTATATTTGTAAATCTATTTTGCACATTATGAAAGTAAATCCAGCATATCAAACAAAAGAAAGTTTAATTGAATTGCACAATAAACCATTGTTAGAATTGGTTTTTGAGGCTGCTACAATTCACCGTCAATATCATAATCCACGTGAAGTTCAAATGTCTTCGTTGTTGAGTATAAAAACAGGCGGTTGTGCTGAGGATTGTGGATATTGTCCACAAGCAGCAAGATATCACACTGACGTTGAAGCACAAAAATTAATGACGGTTGATTCTGTAATTGAACAAGCTAAAAATGCTAAATCAAATGGATCATCACGTTTATGCATGGGCGCTGCTTGGAGAGAAGTGCGTGATAACAAAGATTTTGATAATGTAATTGAAATGGTTCAAGCCGTTAATGATTTGGACATGGAAGTATGTTGTACCCTAGGTATGATGAATGAACAACAAGCTGTTAGGTTAAAACAAGCTGGTTTATTTGCTTACAATCATAACTTAGATTCATCACCAGAATTTTATGGAGACGTTATTTCTACGAGAGAATACGAAGACCGTTTAAATACTATTGATAATGCACGAAAAGCAGGAATCACTGTTTGTTCCGGTGGTATTATCGGAATGGGTGAAGCCGTGGAAGATCGTATCGGTCTTTTAATGAGTTACATGAAAATGGAAAATCCTCCAGAATCAATTCCAATTAATGCGTTAGTGGCTGTTGAAGGAACTCCCTTAGAAAATCAAAAACCGATTGAGCAGTGGGAAATGATTAGAATGGTTGCAACAACTAGAATTGTTTTCCCGGAAACCGTTGTACGATTATCTGCTGGGAGAACAAAAATGAACATGGAAGGTCAAGCATTGTGCTTTTTAGCTGGAGCGGGATCTATATTTGCTGGTGATAAATTATTGACAACCCCTAATCCTGAATTTAATGAGGACAAAGAAATGTTTGAAATTTTAGGTTTACTGCCTAAAGCGTCCTTTGCCGATGGAGAAAAACCAGTTACCATTCCAGATGAAATAATTTTAGAACGAAAAAGAAAAGAAGCAATTCGAGCTGCTGAATTAGAAGCTGCGAAAGGGCAAGTAAAAGGTGATTTTGAACCTCGAAAAATAACACAAGTTGGTTAAATCTAATGGATTCAAAACTTATAGATAAATTGAATAAAAGAAAAAAAGAGGGGACATTGCGTTCCCTTTCTTTTTTTGATGGAATGATTGACTTTTGTTCCAATGATTATTTAGGATTCTCAAAAATTGAAACGCCGCAAAATTCTGCTCAATATGGGAGCACTGGATCAAGATTGATTTCAGGTAATTCAAAAGAAGCAGAGAGATGTGAGGTTTTTCTCGCAGATTATTTTAGCTCAGATGCTGCCTTGATTTTTAATTCAGGATACGACGCAAATATTGGCTTTTTCAGTGCCGTTCCTCAACGTGGAGATACAATACTATACGATGAAAAAATTCATGCTAGTGTAAGGGATGGAATACGTTTGTCTTTTGCAAATTCATATTCCTTTGAGCATAATTCGCTGATAGATTTAGAAGATAAAATAAACCTTGCAAAAGAGACGATTTACATTGCAATTGAAAGTCTTTATTCTATGGATGGAGATCTTGCGCCAATAGGAGAAATTGCTAATTTGGCAGAGGAGTACGGTGCCTATTTAATTGTAGATGAAGCGCATGCCTGTGGTGTCTTAGGTCCTAATGGAAAAGGAATTGTGCAGGATTTAGGATTAAACAATAAAATTTTTGCTCGAGTAATAACATTTGGAAAAGCATATGGGGCTCACGGTGCAGCAATTTTGGGAAGTCAAGAATTAATGAATTTCTTAATTAATTTTGCACGATCTTTTATTTATACAACAGCATTACCATCAGATTCATTTAGCCGAATTGAACAAGTTGTATTACAATCAAATTCAGATACGGAAAGAAATAAACTACAGCAAAATATTAAGCAATTTCGAAGTTTAATTAATTTAAATTCAAGCGTATCTGATATTTATTCCCCTATTCAAATGATTCGAATTGGAGATATTGAAAGAACAAAGAATTTAACTGAGTTACTTTTAAAAAATCAATTCGCTGTTAAGCCAATTTACAGTCCAACGATAAAAATAGGTGAAGAAGGAATAAGAATTTGTATTCATTCGTTTAATACAGTGGAAGAAATACGAGATTTGTGTGATGTGATTAATGAAAATTTGTTAGGTTAAAAGGATTGTTTGACTTAGTGGGCGATTTTTGGTTCGGTTAATTTCACCAAATAGGTTCGGTGAATAAGGTTCGACATATTACGGCCGCAAAGCAGAGCCTATGGTAATTCGCAAATTAGAAAATTCGCGAATTCGAAAATTTTCAGAAGACCTTTAAACTGTGTTTACGCGCTTCATGGGATTGTTTCAAATTAAAAATCCCCCTACCGTTCGATAGAGGGATTAGTTGTAGGTTTTATCTGATCGGATCCCTGATAGTGATGTGTAAAGTGGGATTTTTATTTCGACCTGCATAAACTACGCTGCTTCAGGATTTGATCTGTGACCATAATCTATGACCATTCGAGCATTCACATACTTGTTATAGAACACAGGATCTGAATCTTTGACAATTAACATCAACGAATCAATGCTTTCTTTGATCAATGTATCTATTTCCCTCTCTAGCTCGGACAATTCTGCATTTGCATTTTTTCGAGCATTGATTGCGATTCTCGCACTGAACATCAAACCTTCCAGTTCAGTTCTGTAGTCCAACAAACTTTCAATCTCTTCGACAGTGATTCCGAAAACCACTAATTCAGACGAATGCTCATTTGCTTTGTTAATCACTGTGTCAACTTTTGTCAAGAAATCTATTCGAGACTTGTATAGTGTTGTTGACTTTAAGAACTTTACTTCAAGCAACAACTTCTCGTTTTTGGCTGTGCTTGCTAACACTGTCAGCGCAGCGGAAATCCTTAACAATTTGTTGAAACCCTCTTCTTTACCGGTTTTTGCAACTTTGCCTACGCCAATCGCTACGGTTTTTTGGAATTGTTCCTTCTCTTCTAACAAATGCACCTTTGCATTGAACTCTTCAACTGTCGTCACGAAAGCAGGAATCCCTTCCCAACTTGTGACATTAGCATTTAATGTATCGCTCACTAGCTTATACATTGCTAATTTGTTTTTAGTATACTTTTTCATCTTCTTGAGTTTTAAATGACCCTTTCTCCTTCTCTTATCTTACTCCGCGGCGATCATATAAAAAAAATCGATTAAGACCATATTGTTATGCATGCACATATTTAAAAACTGTGCCGTATTTTTGAAAGATGATTTTTATTAACTTTTTTTGTGAAGGGTAATCGAGCGTTGAATGTTTGGTTATCTCTTCTTAAGTGTCAGTTCGAGTGTTTAGAAACCAAGCTCTGCTTGTTTCATATCTGCAAATCT
>VFKM01000196.1 GCA_009885545.1 Flavobacteriales bacterium | reverse complement strand
TGTCAATCCCAACTTTGCATTTATCTTTAACGTTCTGAATAATGATAAACACACAAACTATGTTTGATAAAAACGAATTTAAGAAATATGCTACTAAACACATGGGTTTGAGTAGCATGCACGTAGACCATTATATTGAATCTTCTTTAACACCTTATATCATTGAAGAACGTCAAATGAATATGACTCAAATGGACGTTTTTTCACGTTTGATGATGGACAGAATAATATTCTTAGGAACTGGAATTGACGATTATGTTGCGAACATTATTAACGCTCAATTACTTTTCTTAGAATCTGCTGATCCAAATAAGGATATTCAAATTTATTTGAATTCACCTGGAGGTTCTGTTTATGCAGGTTTAGGGATTTATGATACAATGCAATACATTAAACCAGATGTTGCTACGATTTGCACAGGAATGGCAGCTTCAATGGGAGCTGTCTTAATGTGTGCTGGCGCTGAAGGAAAACGCTCTGCTTTGAAACATGCTCGTGTGATGATTCACCAGCCTTTAGGTGGTGCTCAAGGACAAGCTTCTGATATCGAAATCACCGCAAGAGAAATTCAAAAATTGAAAAAAGAATTGTACGATATTATCGCGAAACACTCTCATCAAACTTATGAGAAGGTTTGGGCTGATTCTGATCGTGATTATTGGATGACAGCTGAAGAAGCGAAAGCTTACGGTATGGTTGACGAAATTTTAATTCGTAATCCAAATTGATTTTAAATAAAAAATAAAAATCCTTCGGTCAAAAGGCTGAAGGATTTTTTTTCAAATAATACTATGTCTAAAAAAGAAAGTGGTTGTTCATTTTGTGGGAAATCTCGTAACGAGGTAGGAATTTTAATTGCTGGTGTTTCAGGTCACATTTGTGAAAGCTGTGTGCAACAAGCCAATTCAATTATTAAGGAAGAGGATTTAAGTGACAAATCCAATTCAACTGCCGAAACGGTTAATGTTTTAAAACCATCTGAAATAAAAACTAGATTGGATGAATACGTAATTGGACAAGATGATGCTAAAAAAGTATTGTCTGTTGGAGTATACAATCATTACAAAAGGTTGAATCAACCGCCATCAAAAGACGAAGTAGAAATTGAAAAATCCAACGTGATTTTAGTTGGAAGAACAGGAACTGGTAAAACATTATTGGCTAAAACCATTGCTAAGATGTTAAATGTTCCTTTTTGCATTGCTGATGCGACTGTATTGACTGAAGCAGGTTATGTAGGTGAGGATGTGGAAAGTATCCTTTCACGATTATTACAAGCAGCTGATTATAATGTAAATGCTGCGCAACATGGAATCGTGTTCATTGATGAAATCGATAAGATTGCTCGTAAAAGTGATAATCCTTCAATAACGCGAGATGTTTCAGGTGAAGGAGTGCAACAAGCATTATTAAAATTACTTGAAGGTTCAATTGTAAACGTACCACCGCAAGGAGGTCGTAAGCATCCTGAACAAAAAATGATTCAAATCGATACTAAAAACATTTTATTTGTTTGTGGTGGAGCGTTTGATGGCATTGAAAAAATCATTGCAAATCGTGTGAATCGTCAAACAATTGGATTTACTTCCTCTGAAGAAGAGAGAATAGATTCGGAAAGTTTATTGAAATATATCAATCCTACAGATATTAAAACATTTGGGTTAATACCAGAATTAATTGGCCGTTTCCCAGTTTTAACCTACTTAGAGCCGCTAGATGCAGCAAGTTTGAAACGTATTTTAACTGAGCCTAAGAATGCATTAGTGAAACAATATGTTCGATTGTTCGAAATTGATGGTATTAAATTAAAATTCGATGCTGATGTTTTAGATTTTATTGTTGAAAAAGCAATAGACTTTAAACTTGGAGCTCGAGGATTAAGATCAATTTGTGAAGCAATCTTAACTGATGCGATGTACGAATTACCGTCAAAGAATGAATCTGAATTTAGAGTAACTTCAAGTTATGCAACGGCTCAATTCTCGAAATCAAAGATGTCGAAATTGCGAGTAGCATAGTTTTAGTTTATTTTAAACTTACAATACTTTATAACACTTCCTTTTGCGGTGAACAATTTTTCATAATGCGTTTTGATATGGAAAATCTCACGCATTTGAGGATCGATGTTTTCTGGTAAGTCACCATAAAGATCCCAAGTAAGCTCTAATAATTCGTATTTATTCTCCTCAATTTGTTCGACTGTAGATTCAAACAACAAATCTGAGTCTGTTTTCATATGAACAATTCCACCTTGTTTTAAAAGCTTGCGATAGCGATTAATAAATTGTAAGGATGATAATCTTTTATTAGGCTTTTGCGGTTGAGGGTCAGAAAATGTTAACCAAATTTCGTCTACTTCATTTTCTAAAAAACATTCATTAATAAAATCGATTTTAGTTCGCAAAAAAGCAACATTCCCTAAATTATCTTCAAGTGCTTCATTTGCTCCAATAAACATTCGCGCACCTTTTATATCCACACCGATGAAGTTCTTGTTTGGGAAATGCTTAGCTAAACCAACAGAATACTCTCCTTTACCACATCCCAATTCCAAAACAATAGGATGATCGTTTTTAAAATAATCACTTCTCCATTTACCTTTCATTTCGTATTCTTCACCAATTTTAGGCTCGAACACGTTTGGAAATTCCTTAATTAGAGCAAAACGACGGATTTTATCTTTTCCCATGGTGCAAAATTAGATATTAAGACTTCAAGATGAAAGACCTCAAGACTTAATTCTTCAAATAAATCTTAATAAGACAGTTCTATACTGTATCCTGTGTGTTTTCTAATGTTCAGTACCTCTCCTCCTTCAAATAATAAATATTGGCCCTTAATTCCCATCAATTTTCCGGAGATCGTTGGTGTTTTATCAAACGATAAGCTTTTTACTTTTTCAGGAAATTCTAAAACAGGATAATTTAATGAGATAATTTCATCATTTTCACTAAAGAACTGTGTCAGATCTGCAGGTAATTGATCGTGTAAATTCCACTTTTCTTCAACCAAATCAATAGATTCATCAATTTCATTTTTCAACATTCGTTGCCAATTCGTTTTGTCTGCAAAAAACGACTTCAAAGCAACTTCCAGCATTCCAGCTTCATATCTATTTGGCGTTTCCGCTAAACGTATTGCGGATGAAGCGCCTTGATCTATCCATCTAGTTGGAACTTGGTTTAGTCTTGTAACACCAACTTTCACGATATCCGTTGCTGCTAAATATACAATATGAGGTGTATTATGATTTCGTTGTTCCCATTCAGGATCTCTACCTTCTCCTAAATGTGCGCGGCATAATTCAGGGCGTAAAGTACATTCTGTTGCTTCTGGAGCAGTTATGAAACATGTATAACAAAATCCGTCACCAAACGATTTTTTGGTATTCTTTCCACAACAAGTGCAAATTATTTGTCCATTCCAATTCAGTTGAATATTGGAACCAACTAATTGATTTACATCAATGTCTTCAGAAAGATTTAAATCATATCGAATGGTGTCTTCTAACAAAACACTCATTTTCCTAAGATTACCATGTACCATTAATTCTCTTCAGGTAATATTTGCATTTTTTCAGCAAAGTGGTAACAGAAATCTCTCAAGTCTTCGCAAATTAAATTTTCGCCTGTGGCTTTTTCAAAAGTATCTGCCATAGTCAGCAAGGTTTGATGAAAAAACTGTTTCATTTCTTCGATTGACATATCCTTCGTCCACAAATCAATTTTCATCGTATTGTTTTCAGTTGCATCCCACAATGATAACATGAGAGCTTTGGCAGGTGCATTATCCATTTTTCCATCTGGAGCAGTCCATTTCATTCCAATTGGCAGATTATTTTCATTCAATCCAACCTTAATATTTATTTCTGATGTTTTTACTATTTCGTCTTCCATATTAATCAATTTCGTATTCTACCAGTATTTCCGTGTAAGGAGTATTTATCAATTGTTCCAATGTAACCTCATTAACTTCCATGTATTTCTGAATCATTCTAAAGCCGAGGAACTGACCTAATCTATCTGGACCTTTTTCAGGAAGACCAATTGTAAAAGGCCCTTCTTTCAAGAGATTTTTAACGTTCAATTCATTAATTGAGAATAGTAATTTTTCGTCTACCAAATATTTCCAAAGTGAATATTCATTTTCAATTGACCATTTATAATCAGGTTCCGAATAACGCATAATTACAGCAGGCTCTTTCTCAGGAAACGCCGCTTGTGTCAAGTAAAGTATTTTTCCCCAACGAACAATTTGTTCTGCTAAATTACCGTCAACCTCTTCAACGTAATGCGTCATTACCCAAGAACAAATAGCATCCCTCGTTAAAAACTTATCCTCCATCCCCTCTTTTATCCATTCATAAAAAGGTTCTGGTGGTAATTCCTTAATCACATCTGTTTTACCACCCAAATAACTTTCTAAACCGATTCCAATCTCTGTCTCTGTGCTAAAAGCATTTGATTTAAAAAGCGCATTAACAAAAACTATATCTTCTGGGATTTTTCCAGCAGGAAAATGAAATTTAAGGTGTTTAAAGCCATCAATTAACTCACTTTTTGTTGTAGACAAGTTCGAAAATTTTTCAGCAATCCTCTTTTCAATTCGTTTGATATAAGGATCTTCTATATACAGATCTAAACTTTTTACAAATCCAGTATCAGAAGAATTCGCCATTTGAATGCAGTATCCAAGATTGTATTCATAGATATTTGTAATCTTTTCGAGGTGATTGTGATGAAACTCAATACGTTTATTACCCTTTATATTGACAAGTATAGAATCCAAATTTACAAAGCCAATTTTCACATCAACATTTGATACATCAACCTCCAATGGATTGTTTGTGCATCTATTGAAAAGAAGAATTACGAAGAGTATTGCAAAAATGTTTTTTAGAGTCATTAATATTCTTTAATATTGCATTCAAAAGTACATAAATCAAAGGATTTGTGTTTATCTATAAAGAAAAAAATATGAAAAAAATAATCTATTCAATCATAGCAATTACAATTACAATGAGCTCTTTTGCTCAAGAGGCAGCAGATAAAAAAGTTCAAGCAGGTTTAGTGGTTGGTGCAGGATTGGCTATTCAAAAAATGGGAACAAAGAATTTGGCTAATGATGGCGGTAATGACCTTACTGTTGGTGCAAATGTTAACTTCAGTCTTTCTGAAACAATTGGTTTTTGTACTGGTTTAGAATTTGATTTTGAAACTTTAAAATATACTGCTCCTGGTGCAAATGGAACAAATGTTTATTACTACTTCAATGACACTGAAATTCTTCGAAGTCAAAATGTTGATCTTGGTTCTGATGTAACAGACTTATTTCAGTTAACAGAAAGAAAACAAAAGATAGTTTATTTAACTTTACCAACGATGTTGACCTTTAGAACCAAATTTTTTGGTTACTTCCGTTATTTTGGAAAATTTGGTTTAAGGAACAGTTTTTTATTGAAAAGCCATGTAGATGACGCTGGTTTTACTTTTGATTCTAATAGTATTTTAGGCGTTGCTACTCCAGGAGTAAATGAAAATATGGTAATAAAAAATGAAACGATATTTTTCAAATCTGCGTTTGGGTTATGTGGTGGAGCCGAATGGAATTTTTCAGGTTCAACATCATTAATAGCAGAACTTGGTTATTACTATGGTTTCACCCAATTGTATTGGAAAAATGATGGTACTGTTGCTCAAATAGATAGAAAGACGACTCTTTTTTCAAGTGGAGATAACAATGGGTCTGGTAATGATATTCATTTTTCAAACCGTGCAACACAAAGTCAAGTAATGTTGAAAATTTCGATACTATTTTAATTCTATAGTTCAAATTGAATCAAACAGAACTTTCAAAACATATTACAGTCTGGCTTAACGCTTATTGCGAGAAAGCCAGACTTTCTGGTTTTATTGTGGGAATATCTGGCGGCGTAGATTCCGCTTTAACTTCCACTTTATGCGCACTAACAAGTAAAAAAACGATATTGGTTAATTTGCCAATTCGACAAGCAACATCTGAATACACTAGAGCAAAGGAGCATATTGAGGATTTAAAATCTAAATTTGCAAATGTTGAAAGTCTGGAAGTTGATTTAACAGATTTGTTTCACCAATTTGAAAAAACGCTCCCAAAAGATACTGTTGAAAATGCTTTAGCTATGGCGAACACAAGAGCCAGATTACGAATGACAACGTTATATGCAATTGGTCAAACACATAATTGTTTAGTTGCAGGAACCGGAAATAAAATAGAAGATTTCGGAGTTGGTTTTTTTACGAAATATGGAGATGGTGGAGTTGACATCAGTCCAATTGCTGACTTGACAAAAACCGAAGTAACGAATTTAGCGGCCAAACTTGGAGTTATTGATTCCATACTTGTTGCCAAGCCAACTGATGGTTTATGGGGTGATGATAGAAGTGACGAAGATCAAATTGGTGCAACCTACCCAGAACTTGAATGGGCGATGGAATTTAACGGAGATGAAGAAAATTTGGATATGCGCCAAAAAAATGTACTTTCTATTTTCAAGAAATTAAACACAACGAATAAACATAAAATGGAAGCGATACCAGTCTGCATTATTCCTAACAATCTTAGATAAATTATGAGTCTAAAATCACTTTTTTACAGCTTCATTTTATTGTTGCTTATTCCGAATGATTGTCTTTCTCAAATTGACTTTAATAAGTACAAAACTTTGATGTCTAAAGGTCCTATTCCTGAAGATTTCACAAAAGAAACGTATGAAAAATTAGCTGATGATTTAAAAAATGAGCGAGATGAACTTTCAAGGTCACAAGAAAAGATTTTTATTGAAGGAACAAATTATGCAATTGATGAAATTTTACATTCTGGATTAGTAATCTATGGAGATGAAATAAGCAATTATGTATCTGAAATAGCGGATAGACTTTTACAAAAAAATGGTGACTTGCGTTCAAAACTTAGGTTCTACACCATTAAATCCAATTCTGCCAATGCTTTTAGTACCGACCAAGGAATTGTTTTTGTAACTACAGGTCTCGTTGCTCAATTAACCAGTGAAGCTCAACTTGCATATATTTTAGCACATGAAATAGCTCATTATACTGAAAAACACGTTGTAGAAACATTTGATTGGACAACAAAAAGAGGTCGTCAAAATGATAGAATTGAAAAATTAAGTCAATATTCAAAAGAGAAAGAATTTGAAGCAGACAAAATTGGTATTTATATGTATCATGCCGCTGGGTACTCAGTGGATGAAATATTTTCTACGTTTGAAGTATTAATGTATTCTTACCTTCCGTTTGATGAGATTGAATTTCCATATAGTTACTTCAATAGTTCCAATATCTTTATTCCGACAATTCTTTTCCCAACAAAGAAATATGAGATAAAAGCGGAAGAAGATTATGATGATGAATTTAGCTCTCACCCGAACATTAAGAAAAGAAAAGAAGCTGCTGAAAAAGAAGTAGGAACAATCACAAATTGGGAAAAAACGACTCAATTTTTAGGTAACGACAGATTTAATTTAGTACGAAACTTGGCTCGATTCGAAAGTGTGCGTTCTGATATTATTGATGCGTCATACGGCAATGCCATTTATACAGTTTTCCTTTTGGAAAAAGATTTCCCAAACTCATTGTTTTTAAAGCAAATGAAAGCCCAAATTTGGTTGAATATGATGTTGTACAAATCAGGAAATATGGGTGCGAAAATGGTAGATAAAACTTCAGAATATGAAGGAGAGTCTGCGGCGGTTCACTTTTTCTTAAAAAAATTAAATCGTGAAGGAATGATAACAATGGCGCTTCGTCAAATTTATGATCTTCACATAGAAAACAAAGATGATTTTGAAATAACTACAATTTATGCAAGATTCATCAAAGAAATTTCAGAAGACCCAAAATTTAAAATTGAATCCTTCTCAAAGAAATCCTTTTCTGAAGCGGCAAATGATTACTTAATTGCTCAAAAAGACAGCAACAAAGTTGTTATTCAAGATACGGTTACTAAAGTGTCCTCTAAATATGATAGAATCAAAAACAAAAAGAATGCAGATACACCCGAAAATTTTGATTCAACAAAATTTTATTTATATGGTTTAGCCGATATTATGGTCGATACCGAATTTTTAAAATTGTATGATGACAACAAGAAAATTCAAATTGAAAAAGAGCAGGAAATTGAAAAATACAAAGCTCTAACAAATTCTCAACAAAAAGCATACAACAAGAAAAAAGCTAAGAATGAATACAGTCTTGGTTTGAAGGAATTAATTGTCGTTGAACCAATGGTGATGAGCTATAAAAAAGGTGAGGTTAATAATATTAAATCGGAAAAATTAGAAAAGGATTTTTCATCTGCCATTGAATCGTCCGCAAAAAATGCTGGTGTTACAACCTACACTATTGATAGTCGCGGTTTGAATGACAAAGGAACGCAAGGATTTAATGAAAGGAGTTTATTGATTTCCTTACTTAATCAACTTGCGGAAGAGGAAGATGTAAATATATTCCCTGTAGACTTTCAATTGCTGAATGAAATAAAGACCAATTATGGAACATCAAAAGTTATGTTTTCTTTAGTTGAGCATAATTACTCGCCTAATTTATCTTTTACAGGTATTTTTTCTTCTATACTAATCTACCCAATATTATTTGTTTATGTGCCATTAGGAATATTGTCTGGCAATAATACGCAAATGAATGTTTTGATTCTAGATCTCGAAAATGGGGTGATTGAAAATGGTATTAACTACTATTTCAAAGATTCTCCTAAAAAATTGCAACTTGGAGCACACATGTATGATATTTTTAAAAAATTGAATACTGAACCAATAAACTAAACCTATGAAATTAAATCTATTATTTCTTCTCTCATTATTTGTTGGGTTCTTTGGATTAAGTCAAAAAAACAATGGTTATTATGGCCATAAAGGTTTTCTACAAGTGGAAACTGTAATGAATTATCCTATGTTCTCAAATATATTTGCCTTAGCCCAAGGAAATGAAGCATATTCTGCTGGAACTTCCATTTTAATAAGGAAAAAAGATAATTTCAATTTAGGTTTTAGAGTAATCGCAGGTTATGCCATTAAAAGAAATGTTGCCATATCCTTTGAATACGGGCAAGATTATTCTAGCGTTTATCCAGGCAAATATCCCAATATTTTTGACGATTCGGGATATGGATACGAAGTTGAACATGAAATGTTAGACATTAAAACGAATGTTTTTATACCAAAGATTGAGTTTGGTACATCTAAAGCATTATTACCAATGGGATTGAGTCATCAAATTGGATTTGGTATTGCTTATTCAAAAGTACAAGAGAAGGATTATTTGTATCGCTATAGCTATTATGATAATAATCTATATTCTTATATCTCCTTACCGTATACTAATTATAGTACGTCATTAACTGATAGTGATCCTATTAATTTTAAAATGTTAAACCCTATAAAAAGATATGTATTACAATATGCTTTAAGCATGCGTTCTCCTATTTCAAAATCGTTGATGATACACTATGGATTAAAATACACCTTAAATATTGGAAGAAAATATGAATATAATTATTCTAACAATTATCCTGAGGAGAATGAACAATATACATATGCAATTAACCAAGCTATTGCTAATCACCGTTTATATTCAATTATTAACCTAAATATAGGCTTGACTTACGCTTTTTAAGCTTCTGGTGCTAATCTTAAAACGATTCCGTCTATTTCCTCATTAAGATGTATTTGACATCCTAAACGGCTATTTGATTTCACAAAAAACGCTTGGTCGAGCATATCCAATTCTGCATCTTTTTGTTCAGGCAAATCTGTGTCAGATTCTAAATAACATTGACAAGTCGCACACATTGCCATTCCTCCACATTCACCTAAAACTGGTAATTCATATGCCTTGCACAATTCCATGATATTCATGTTCATGTCTGTTGGACCGACTAATTCATGTGATACTCCTTCACGATCTATAATTGTAACACTAATCTCGCTCATCAATTTTTTTGTGCAAAAATAATCAATCTTAGTTATATATTCTTAAAAGATTTGAGCCGTTGTAGGTTGTTTGATATTGTCTCAACCCATATTCGCTATCTTGTATTGGCGAACCGTCGTACAATGAATATCTCATTGTTGAACACGAATCAATCAAAGACAAAAAATTATCTGGATCTGGATATAATGGTTCTGGACATAGGGCATCAGGGTCACTAGGCGAATGCCTATCGAAAGCTACATATTCATCAATAGATCTTCGATAAACAATAATACCTCTAGAACCTCCATTCACATAAGCCCAACTTCCGACACTAATCAATGCATTATAACTTGGTAAGTTTATATCTATGGTTATGTCAAAAGCTATACTAGGGACAGGATGAATTTTATTTTTTTTACAACTTGTAAATAAGAGAGTCAGTGCAAAAAATAAAATAAATCGTATATTCATCTCGTTATAAATTGTGTTTACAAATGTATGAAGATTAAAACGATAATTTCTCTGGTTTTATTGCTCTTGGTTTTCAACACGTTCCTACAATCATGTACTCCTAAGGTTGGTGAATCAGTCGCAACAGTTGAGGAGGCGACAGAGATGTTAGCCAAACAAGCAAAAGCTAAGAGTAAAATTGCTCGAAAAGCAAAAAAGAAAGCGTACAAAGCGTATTGGAAAAGTCAATCTAAAAAAGCACGGAAGTCAATAAAAAGAAATTCTCGTCGGCAGAAAAAAATAGCAAGACATAAAAAAAGGCATTAATCCAGACCGATTAATTCTTCAGTTGTTCTTTCCCAATTCAACATAGCTGTATCTAAATCCTCTTTTATTTGCTGGTATTCTAACAAAATTCGATTAGCTTCTGCTTCATTTGAATAATCCAGATCTGCAATTATCAAATCCATGTCTTTGATTTTTGCTTCCAATTTTGAAATTAATTCTTCAAACTTATTGACTTGATTATTTAATTGATTTTTTCTGCGCTTTAATTCTTTAGCTTCTTCAAACGTCAGTTTTTCTATTATCTTTTCTTCAACAAATTGGGATTCTAAAACACCTATTTCTTTTGTTTCATTAAACGATAATTCAGGTTCCATTTTACGGAGTAAAAATTCCTTTACACCAAAATGATGAATTTTTAACGTCTTATTTTCTATATCCCAAATTCGATTAGTCAATCCATCCAGAAATTCCCTATCATGAGACACGACAATAAATGTCCCTTCATAATTTTTTAGAGCTTCCTTTAGAACTTCTTTACTCTGCATATCGAGATGATTCGTAGGCTCATCTAAAATCAAAACATTAGAAGGACTCAATAACAATTGGCAAAGCGCTAATCTTGTTCTTTCTCCACCAGATAAAACTCCAACTTTTTTATCGACATCTTCACCCGTGAATAAAAATGCTCCAAGAACGCTTCTTAAATCTTTTCGAATTGCTCCTTCAGCTATATCGTCAACCGTTTGATAAATCGTTTTATTAATATCTAATGATTCTGCTTGATCTTGAGCAAAATATGTTATTTGAGCGTTATGACCAAGGTTTACAATTCCATCACCATCAAGCTCATTCATCATTCTTTTCAACAATGTTGATTTTCCGACACCATTTGGTCCTAATAATGCAATCTTTTCTCCTCGACCCACAGTTATATTAATATTTCTAAAAATAACCTTCTCACCAAAGCTTTTGCCCATGTCGTGCATTTCCAGAACCCACTTTCCGGGCTGAACACTCAAAGGAAATGCAATTTTCATTTTTACAACTTGATCATTGTCGACTTCGATACGCTCTGTTTTATCCAATTTTTTAATTAATGATTGAGCAAAAGCTGCCTTATTTTTCTTAGCTCTAAACTTATTAATTAATTCCTCAGTATGTTTAATATCCTTCTCTTGTTGCTTTTTTGCTCCTTCTAATCGTTCTAAATCTTCTTCACGCGTAATTTTATATTTTGAATAAGCATATGGGAAATCCAAGATCTTACCCAAACTAATTTCTAGCGTACGTTTTGTAACATTATCAAGAAATAATCTATCATGCGAAATGACTATAACTGCTCCTTCAAATTTTTGAAGGTATTGCTCAAGCCAACCTATTGAAATAATATCTAGATGATTCGTTGGTTCATCTAATAAGATAATATCCGGCTGATTCACCAAAATTTTAGCTAATTCAGCTCTCATTTTCCAACCACCCGAAAAAGTCATTAAACTCCTATGAATTTCATCATCGTTAAAGCCTAATCCCTTAAGTGTACTCACAATTTTTTCTTCCCACAAAAAACCTTCATGCAAATTAAAATTATGGTTTAAATCACTTAATTGATCTAATAACTTGAGATAGTTTTCAGATTCGTAATCATTACGTTTAGTTAACTCTTGATTTATATGTTCAATATCCCTTTTGATATTTGTCAAAAGAATATTCGAATTATTCAAATACTCAAATACACTTTGAGTCGTGTCAAATTTGATATCTTGAGTAAGAAAACCAATTGTGCAATCTTTAGGTTTATGAACTTTTCCATCTGTCGGAGTATCCCACCCAGCAATAAGTCTCATTAATGTTGACTTTCCAGCACCATTTTTACCTACTAAACCAATTTTATCGCCTTTATTGATTTGCAGACCTACATTTTCGAATAAATATCCTTGAGGTAAATGGACACCAAGTTGTTCAAGATTAATCATTCGTTAAAGATAATGGGAGTTAGGAATTTATCCTATAAAATTAAAGTTGATTCTTGAGTTAGAGATAGACATAGAAATTAGAGTTAGACGCTGGATTAAACAAACTTCGTAATATAGCCAGTTGGAATTCAATTAAGCATATTGAAATATACGATAATTAGGATGCATTAAAACTTTAATCCAAGAAAATAAATAGCAAAAAAAAGCCTCGATAAATTATCGAGGCTTTCAATTATCTTAGAAACTCCAAACATCGTGTTCTAAAGTTCTAATTTCTTCTTTAATCTTTTCAGATTCTCTAAGAGCATCTAATCCAGTTCGATAGGATTCAATGTTACGATCATAGGTATTACTTTCCTTGTACATCATACTACTAAATCTTCTTTTCCAGAATAAGTCATCAAAACTCATCCATTGTGCATCATTGGCATCATTATATACAAAGTAGTTGTTCAATACAAATCTACAATGTGGGAAATACAACCAAAAAATTTCACGCATTCCGGAAATAGTTTTCTTTCCATTTGGATCTTCTTCAATAGTATAAACCACTGGTGCAATCGCAATTATTCTTACATCCAAAACGGATCTCTCCTTATCAAAGAACCAATCTTCTTTAATATGATATTGAACTATATCTTGCGAAGTATACCAAATAGTATCTCTCGGTGGATATTTGTAAGCTTCAGTTCCATCTGCTTGAGTTATAACAATTGGATCTCCATTATCATCCGTTAAAGGTGAATCACTTTGTACTCCCAATTTTCCCAAATAATCAACTAGTAACCCTTTATAAATTGAATCTGTGTAATAATTTAATCCTGGTTGACTTGGATCAATTGGATATTTCAACTGATCTCCATCTTTTCCACCAAGACCAAAACCATACGATGTTGGATTATAAGGTGAAAATAATCTAAGATTACCGTTCATAACATGATACCTAAGTACCGTCCATAAACTCCATCTTGAACCATTTCGAACCCAATCTCCACTCGCAGTGATTTCATCTAAAGGATAGTATAACGGAAGATTAATTTTCTCACGTAAATCTATATACTCCCAAACTCGTCTACTCCAAATTACATCCGCCTCACGTACATACTCATATGGTATCATACGTTTAGTAGGGATATGTTCTTGTATATAAACACCATCCACAATTCCTTCTGCTGGAACGTTTACTGGTCCTCCGTTGATTTCTTCCAACTGAGCAGTAACATTCAACGAAAAGAACACCAATCCTGCACTAATAACTAGACTTTTCATACTCCTTTATTTAAATTCTTACAATTTAAAAACACCACCTCTTTTACGTGATACACCATCTGGTCCAACCACGTTACACATAAAACTGATGTTCATACCAGGTTTCGCAGCTCTAATTAAACCTCCTGCTCCACTGATATCATTTCCTGTTCCGGTTGGTGCTTTACCTAACGCTCCAGGAACTGTACATTCCCAATTCACAATTCTAAACTGTGCATTTAACGGGATTTCTGGTGGGTACTTAGCAAACAATTTAGTATCTGCTTTCGAACCTTTATCGCCACTTTTAGTAGCTCCCCAATACAATTCAGGATCTGGAAGACGGCTCACACGGAAAGTAAATGTTCCAAGGTTCACAGATTTGTTCGTTATAGAACTTTTTCCACTTACACTAATCGTACATGTTTTACCACCTGATGGTTTACCTATCCAACCTTTAGCATTTTTAGTCAATCTCAAATTACCACTTGACGATAAAGTTGTTTGGTCATAACCAGATGCAACTGCATCCACTTTGTTATCATAACCAATATACAATACATTCAATTCAGGTAAAGAAACAGTTCCAGCTGGTTTCATAATAAGAACCTTAGTTTCCCAAGCTTCTGTTTTTTTGTCACCGCTTTTCTTTTTAATAGCAACAGTTCCTCTCAAGATCATTTCGCCATTACCGTTTGCTTTGGTTTTAACAATACCAAAACCATCTTTTACATCTGGTACATTTGCACCGTTATATGTAACTTCAGGTTGATTGTCAGAATCAAAAGCAGCCATCATGACTTTAATTTCGATATCATCACCGTTGTTAGCAACAGCTGGAGCATAAGCCAAAGCCATTACTTTATTAAAGCTGTATTCACCAGTGGTAACTTTTCCTTTAATATGCATCATTGCGACAGCTCTTGCAGCTAAAACATCTTGTTGTAAAGATGATAAAGAAGCTAAGGCAGCAACTAAAGGAGCGTGGTCGAAGGTCTTACCCATCCAATGCACTCCTTCAATATCACCAGAAGTTACTCTTTCTGATTTTGTCAAAGACATATAAATTTCAATTAACTTTTCACCGTCATCATTCCAATTACATTTCGACCCTTTTACCATTTTGGTAACTTGTGCTGTCAAATCGTTATTGTCCTTGAATTTGTTAATTGCAATTGGAGTAATGTTCCATTTTTTTCCTCCAGGAGGGCTATAAGTACCTACTTTTTTAACTAAGTCAGTTCTATACTTATTAATCATATCCCATAATTCCTGTCCTTCACCTTTAATAGCAACGATATCGGAGCCAATTAAATGATGCATTGGAATATCGTATTGATCTTTTGAATTAATTGCATCTAAGTTCATACGAATTGGTAAACAAGGTTTTGATGCATCAAACTTACCCCAAATGATTTTCAATTTATCATTCATTGTACCTTGAGAAACATCCTCTCCTGATTCTTTCATTATGTCAACTTTTATTTCATCAATAAATTTGACAACACCAGTTGTCATTTTATCAATGTCCTTCATTTGCTTCAAATAGAACGCTATTTTTCTTCGCTTTTCAGCTTGATCGGCTCCTTTTGTTCCAGCTAATTCAGATGACAGATCTGCCATTGCACCAGTCCCTCTGTCGTGGTGAACAATATTCGATTTCTGTGTGTTTTCCTCAATCGCAACGAATGCGTCAAGAATTTGTTTTGATACGTTAAGTGCCAGAAGTGCGGTAAGTACTAAGTACATCATACCAATCATCTTCTGTCTTGGGGTTTCTTTTCCTCCAGCCATGATTAATTAAATTTTATTGGTTTCAATAATATTAATGTTCAATAACATTAAAGTAACAGGTTAATTAAAAATTAACCTCTTGTTATTGTCATAGCTTTTAACATATTCCCGTATACGTTATTCAAGTCAGTCAAGTTTTTAGACAACATAGACATGTTCTCTTTATACAATCTTGTGTCTTCAACAGAAGCAGCAAGATTTGACATCATATCAACAACTTGTGATTGGAATTTCTCTGTAGCTTCTAAATGAGCAGAAGAACCTTTTAATTGAAGTTCATAAACATTATTCAATGCTGATAAGTTTTTAGAAACTTTTTGCATTTGCTCTCCAAAAGATTCGCCTTCTTTAGCAGAAGATGTCATTCCAGAGATAGATACAGATGCACGCTCATATGCTTCAGATAATGTTGAAACTTTGTCAGATGCAGCTTGTAAGCTTGATACATAAGAATCAGTAGCGACAACAGCAGTTGAAATGCCTTTCAATTGAGAAGCATTATCACCTAAAGTTTTCATACCATCACCTAAACGCTCAAGTAAAGCGCTGTCGATTTTAGCTTCTTCTAACATTTTGTCTAATTGATCAGTAATTCCGTTACCTTTCCCGCCTCTTCCACCAGCTGGTAATTGGTTATGGTCTAACTCATCTGAATGACCTAATGCTAATTCTGGGTACACTAACTCCCAATTTGGATCTTCATGAATTGGCTCAAAAGCCGACATAAAGAAAATAAACGCTTCTACTCCTAAACCTACTGAAAGCATTATTGATGCTCCTGGTAAGTGTTCAATTTTAAATAACGCTCCAACGATTACTACAGCTGCACCCCAGCCGTATAATTTCGCCATAAATTTTTTCCATCCTTTACTTCCTGGTTTCATAGTTTTACTTTTTTTTAGGTTTTTAATAATTACTACTTTTTTGTTTGTTGTATTCTAATTCTATTCAATTACTTCAATTGAATATCACTTCGAACTTCTTCGCCACCTTCTCTTGTGAAGTCTCTTCCACCTCTTCCCAAGTGGGTCATAACATTGCGGTATCCCACGTATGACTTAGCTGTATCTTGATACTCGTATGTACGAGTTGCATTCATTAAATAATATCCTACATCTTTCCATGAACCACCACGTAAAACTTTACGTTTCATTGAAGGCGGATCCCAGTCCATTGCATCATAACGGTAATCTGTATTCAAATCATGAGAGAAATCATACATTGATTCATCATAAGCAGTTTCACACCATTCTGAGACGTTACCTGCCATACAATATAATCCCCAACCGTTTGGATTATATGAGAATATTTTAACAGTATGGAATCCTCCATCTTCAAAATATCTTCCTCTCATTGGTTTAAAGTTTCCTAAGAAACATCCAGCTTCATTACGAATATATGGACCACCCCATGGGTATTGTGATAAATTCAAATCACCACGAGATGCTCTTTCCCACTCAGCCTCAGTCGGTAAACGGAAATCATTTACAAACAAATCTCCCATTGAAACCAACCAATTATTAAGTAATTGAGTTCTCCAAACTGAAAAAGCTTTTGCTTGAACCCAAGTTACTCCCACAATCGGGTAATTATCATAAGCTGGATGCCAAAAATACATATTAGTCATTGGATCATGAAATGAATAAGTAAAGTCTCTTACCCAACATAATGTATCAGGATAAACATTTATTATTTCATCAATAATAAAACGTTGACGGTTTTCATGTCCACGAATTGCATTATTTTGTCCTTTTTTGTTAAAATATCCCATATCCTTATCTTGACCTTGAGGTTCTTCAGTAAAAGGATGCGGAGGAGTTTGCAACTCACGGTGCTCATCAACTAATTTATTTCCTTCTTTATCATAACCATTTGGTGTAATATTAAGACGGCCTCTTTTTGCAGCTTCTCTTAAATCGATCCAATAGTAACGGAACATTAATTTACGAACATCAATTTCACGACGCTTGTAAAATCGCTCTGGTTGAGGATAGTACATATCAGCAAGAATAGGCACTACTTCTGGATCAGAATAATCTAAACGACGATCCCAATTCAAATTAAATATAGATCTGCTTAATTCACGGTCAGAAGGGTCATAATCAGCATACTCTAAAGCTCCTTCGTCAAAGTATCTTTCCTCATAATTGATATAACGTTGTGCGGCTTCATCGTCTTCTAATCCGTAATACAATTTATCTCGAGCAATTGAATCTCTCACCCATTCAACGAACTGGCGATATTCATTGTTCGATATCTCCGTTTGGTCCATATAAAATGCTTGAACAGAAACAGTCTTTGCACGTGTTTGGTGCAAGAATGGTACATCCATATCATTTTCTCCCATCTGGTATGAACCAGCTGGAATATAAACCATCCCTAAAGGGACTTCCGGGTGAAACACTGGTCTACCCAATGCTCCAGTAAGATGTCCAGTCCTTGTACTACACGACGCTAGGACTACACCTACAAAACCAATTAACAAAAGTTTTTTCATTCTACCTCTTTTTTATCTACTTCCGGATATTCAATTTAACAATCTACAGGATCTACAATTTTCAATATAACGGAACACATCTAAATATGGTTACAAATATTCAAATTAATTTTATAATTACAACCATCTTGGATGATTTGACTTCGTTACCGGTATTGGCGGCAAATACATACAATACTTAAAAAGTATTTCATGAGAACCTCTTGAAACACTTGCTAATTTATTTGTTGTAATATCATAAGAATAACCCACAGTCATACCAGGTAAGGGCATCCACCCCAACATCAAGCCAACAGCATCAACTGTTCTATATGTTAGACCTCCATATGCAATGTTTCTCCAAATATATCTAACATTAATATCAGCTGAGAACTTAACCATTTCAGTACGCATTAGAACTTGAGCATCTATATCACCACCAGCAATATTATTGAATTTTTTTCCTCCCATAACATAATAGTGTCTTGCTGTCTGATATGAGGAGGTGCCTGTAGTCAATAGAGATTCACTTAAATGAGTTGAAGAAATTCCAGCATAGTAATCATTATTTCCTTTCCAATACAATCCAAAATTCAAATCTAAATTAGTAGCAGAAAAACCTACTGGTAATGATGGATCTATAGGCGTTGTTGGCGGCACCCATACTGGAGACATACCATAATTAACAATTCCCACCCCTACTCCGATACCCAAAGTACCAGCATTTCCAATTTGTAAAGGATATGAATAATTTAAAAGAACATTATTTTGTCGTGAAAAACCTATTGCATCATGGAAGAAAGATACACCAAAACCTCCTGCTTTAAAATACGGACTCAAATTCGCTTCAATATTTAGAATTGCTGAATTAGGCGCTCCATTAACTTTATCCCATTGATTGCGGTAAATAGTTGTCGCACATATCCCTCTATCCAGACCTGTTTCACCAGGGTTAATTGTCATTTTATCATAAATGAAATGAGTAATTAACTTATCCTGTTGTGCTAACAAATTGCTTGCTACAACAACAAATAAGGACGATAAGAGCATTAACTTTTTCTTCATAAAATTCTTTTTTATTTTATGTTTATAAAGAAGTGCAGTAAACACACATCTCCATTTAGGCGACTAAAATAATTATTTTTCTTTACAAATGAAACATTTTTCTAATATCCAATAAAGAAAAAAAAATATTCGCTGAGATATTGTTATTTATTCTTGATAATAAATGAATTAAAGACTAGCATAATTTCTGGTATGTTTTCCACCATAAATCAGGAATTTCGTTTTTCATAGCTCTTTCATAATCGCTTTTATCGCATGGAACAATATGGTGTCTATCGTAAGCTGAACCCTTTTGAGCAGGGTATGGGACTTCCATCCACCACCTTTCTGATTTATCACTTTTATAAAAAACAACCTCATCCTTAAAATCATCCAAATGAACGGTGAATTTCATGTAATCTTTTTTACTACCAACAGGAAAATCTCCCTTCCTTTGAGAAACACCATCAATAAAATACCAAATTATTTGTGCTACCAAAGATGAAGCACTACTCAGGTTCATCTCAGGATAATAATTAAACAATCCGAATGAAGTTAACTTGTCACTTAATCCAGCATATTTAGCAATTTGACAAATTTGGTCTGCATAAAACCCATTCGGTGATAAATAAGGTGGTTGTCTCAATTCAGATGCGCGAATACTTTTAAAATCTATACTTAATATATCTGAATTTCGTAAATGTGGTTCTGCTTTTTTGAAATCTGTATTAAACTCACCAAGACGACAAGAATCAAAGTATAATTTATCAAATAAATCTAGCTCCGTTTTTGAGGCAAAAGGCGCCTGCAGTCCAATGTTAGCATGATTGAATAAATAGCAAGGTCTTTGAAGTAATAGATGACTTAAAAAGCCATTTGATGTCGGTTCTTCATCTGGATCTCCCAAATCCAATTGATGATCGACACAACATAAATTGACCATTTGTTCTAATTGCTCGTATCCTTTATACATTGCAATTGTCAAATCTTGACTTCCTCCAATAATAATTGGTACAACTTTATTCTTAACTAATTCGGCAACAATTTGACTAACGGCAAAATAAGTATCTTTCAAATCTTGTCCTGGCAAAACATTTCCTAAATCATAAATCGGCATTTTCCAATCTACACCTCTATTCAAATCATAGAAAAAAGAACGAAAAAATTCAGATTTATTTTCAAATTGTTCCTTTGATTCACCTCTGAATTCAGGAACGTAAAAAAAAGCTACCCCTCCTTTTTCAATCTCTGGAAACGAATCATTTTTATAACTAATAATCGACTGTCCAATTTTTTGATCAGCGTAATCGTTTTGAAAATCAGTTTGTGTGAAATAAATAGATAGATCCTTCATTCAGAATTTTTCTTCAAAAATAAATCAAAAAAACCTTAGTAATCCAAGAGGTATTTGAAAGTATTACATATTGATTTGTTCAAAAGGTTTTTGAAAATCCCTTTCAATACAAATGAAAATAAACAAGGATGAATAACGAAAATTATTTTTTCTTGACTGGCTTCTTTTTCCCTTTTGGTTGATTTTTGGAAATTGTAATGCATTCATCGTAAGTAAGCTTTTCAGCTACTGTATCCTTTGGCAACTTGAAATTGTTTTTACCAATTTTTAAATAGGGCCCCCAGCGTCCATTCAATAATTGCATGTCCTCTTGCTCAGTAAAGGTCTTTATCAACTTGTTGGCGTCAGACTCTCTCTTTTCTAGAATGATTTCAACTGCACGATCAAATGTTATATTCATCGGACTCTCTTCCTTTGGAATTGAAGCGAATATTTTACCATGTTGTATATATGGTCCGAAACGACCAACGTTTGCTTTTACAACAAGCTCCTCAAATTCACCTAAAGTTCGAGGCATTTTGAATAACTCTAACGCTTCTTCTAGGGTAATACTTCCAATAGATTGATCTTTTTGAAGTGAAGCAAACTGAGGCTTCTCTCCATCTACTTGCTCATCACCAACTTGTATCATTGGTCCAAATCGTCCAATTCGTGCAATTATTTTTTTACCACTTACTGGATGAATCCCTAATTCACGTTCACCTGTAGCTCTTTCGGAATGCTCTAACGTATCTGCGACATTTTTATGGAATGGGTCATAGAATTTATGAAGCATAGCAGTCCATTGAATCAAACCTTTTGCAATCTCATCAAACTCCTCCTCCACTTTAGCAGTAAAGTTATAATCCATAATTCTTTCGAAATGTTCACTCAAGAAATCAGTCACCACAATCCCTATATCAGTTGGAGAAAGCTTATTCTTTTCTTTTCCTGTTGTTTCTGTTCGAACTTCTTCGATTAATTCATTGCCTTTTAATCTCTTGACAAGGTATTTACGTTCATTTCCTTCTCTCTCATTTTTCTCAACATAACCACGTTTTTGAATCGTTGAAATTGTTGGAGCATATGTTGAAGGTCGTCCAATACCTAATTCTTCCATTTTCTTTACCAGAGAAGCTTCTGCATAACGTGAAGGTGGACGCGAAAATCGCTCCGTTGCAATAATTTCGTCGCTAATAACTTTTTCACCAGCTTTCACATCTGGAAGTAATCCTTCTTCTTCATCTTCCTCATCATCTTGATCCACATTTGATTCAAGATAGACTCTTAAAAACCCATCAAACTTGATTACTTCACCTTTTGCTTGAAAATGCTCTGAAATAGAATTACTAACTATTTTAATTGTTGTTCTTTCCAATTTCGCATTTGACATTTGAGAAGCAATTGAACGCTTCCATATCAAACTATATAATCGTTCATCATCACTATCGCCTTCAATTGAATGAGTGGAGAACTCAGTTGGTCTGATTGCTTCGTGCGCTTCTTGAGCATTGCTGCTCTTTGTTTTATATTTTGTTGGGTTAGAATATTCTTTTCCAAATGCTCTTTCAATCTCTGCTTTTGCACTTTCTAAGGCTGTATCTGAAAAATTAACAGAATCAGTTCTCATATAAGTAATCTTCCCAGCCTCGTATAAGCGCTGTGCAACAGACATTGTTCTTGAAACGGAGAATCCCAATTTCAAACTTGCCTCTTGTTGTAACGTTGAAGTTGTAAAAGGTGCTGTTGGTGATTTTGTAGCAGGTTTTTGTTGAACATCATCAATTACAAAATCTGCACCTTTGCATGCGTTTAATAAATCAACTGCTTGTTTTTCAGAAGTTAATTGTTTCGATAATTCAGCTTTTATCTTCCCTTTTGTTGCGCTAAAATTGGCATTTACACGAAAAAAGCTTTCTGAATTATGCTTATTTATATCTCTTTCTCTATCTACAATTAAACGAACAGCTACTGATTGAACTCTTCCTGCTGATAAGCTTGGGCGAACTTTTTTCCATAGAACGGGTGATAATTCAAAACCAACTATTCTATCTAAAACTCTTCTTGCTTGCTGTGCGTCAACTAATTCTTTGTTTATCTTACGAGGATTATCAATTGCTTTCAGAATTGCCGCTTTCGTTATCTCATTAAAAGTAATCCGTTTAGTATCCTTCTTCTCAAGATTCAACGTTTCATATAAGTGCCATGAAATAGCTTCTCCTTCGCGGTCCTCGTCCGTTGCTAACCAAACAGTTTCTGCCGCCTTTGCCAATTTTTTCAATTCAGCAACAATTGCTTTTTTGTCTGCAGAAACTTCATAATTCGGTTGAAAATCATGTTCAATATCAATTGCAATTCCTTTTTTTGCTAAGTCTCGAACGTGCCCGAAGCTAGATTTTACAACGAAATCTTTTCCAAGATATCCTTCTATTGTTTTTGCCTTTGCAGGGGACTCAACGATTACGAGATTTTTAGCCATAGTTTTGCGTTTTTGAATATTCGAGCAAAAATTTTTATCGCTGCAAAAGTAAGTTTATTTCATTTCAATTTACAAATGAAAAAAAACTAAAGCACTTTATGCCAATAAATATGACTGATTAACAATTGATTATGATTAATATAAATCGATTTCAAAGAGTCATTCTTACATACAAAACTGATTTTTTAAGATAAATTAGCTTATTTTAAAGTCTGCCATTTTGACATACGGCTGATATTTTGGTTATTTTTGTTCACTATTTTTAAATGATTACAATTAAATGGATTTTGAACCAATAAAAGTGATTGACGAATCAAGACAGGGAGAAGCTTTGGAAATTGAAACACCAACTAATTTAACTGGCAAAAAACTTTATGTTGAAAGTTATGGTTGTGCGATGAACTTTTCGGACAGCGAAGTTGTTGCATCCATTATGGCTAAAGATGGGTATAGTACAACTCGAAATGTAGATGAAGCAGATGTAATTTTAATCAACACTTGTTCTATTCGTGAAAATGCAGAATCTCGTGTTCGGACTAGACTTGGTGATATCAAACAAAAAAAGAAAGACAACCCAAAATTAGTTGTCGGCATTTTAGGATGTATGGCTGAAAGATTGAAAAAAACTTTGCTTGAAGAAGAAAAGTTAGTCGATTTAATTGCTGGTCCTGATGCGTACAGAGATTTGCCAAATTTGATTGATGAAGTAATTGGTACAGGGCAAAAAGCAATCAATGTACTGTTATCAAGAGACGAAACATATGCGGATATTTCTCCAGTTCGATTAGATTTAGGTGGAGTTTCAGCATTTGTGACTATAACAAGAGGTTGTGATAATATGTGCTCCTTTTGCGTAGTTCCATTTACAAGAGGACGAGAGCGTTCAAGAGATCCTTTGACAATTGTTCAAGAATGCATAGACTTATTTTCAAGAGGATACAGAGAAGTGACTTTGTTGGGTCAGAATGTAGATAGTTACCGTTGGAATTTAACTTCAAAAGGAGAAATCAAAGACGACACTATTAACACAACAAATTTCGCTCAATTGATGGAGATGGTTGCATTAGTTAATCCTGATTTAAGAGTCCGTTTTTCAACTTCTCATCCAAAAGATATGACGGATGATGTATTAGAAATGATGGCGAAATATGATAATATTTGTTCTTCTATTCATTTACCTGTTCAGTCTGGAAACACGAATGTTTTGACAAGGATGAATCGTGGTTATTCGCGTGAGTGGTATATTGAACGTATAGAAGCAATCAGACGAATTGTTGATGATTGTACAATTACAACAGATTTAATCATTGGTTTTTGTGGAGAAACAGATGAAGAACATCATGAAACTTTAACATTAATGGATTATGCAAAATTTGATTTTGCATATATGTATAAATACTCTGAAAGACCAAAAACATTGGCTGAACGAAAATTCAGTGATGATATTCCAGAAGATATTAAAACGAAGAGAATTGCAGAAATTGTTGCAAAACAAAGAGAACATTCATTATTAGCCAATCAAAAGCAAGTTGGTAATATTGAAAAAGTATTAGTTGAAGGCGTTTCTAAAAAATCTCAAGAAGAAATGTGTGGTAGAAATGGTAAAAATTCAATGGTTGTTTTTCCAAAAGGTGATTTCAAAATTGGAGATTATATAACTGTAAAGATTACTAATTGCACTTCAGCCACATTATTAGGTGAAGTAATTAAAAATAATATTCCAGTATAAATGAACTTACAACAAATAAAACAGCGTTTTGAGGTCATCGGAAATGCGCCTCTTTTGAATAGAGCATTAGAAGTTGCTATTCAAGTTGCTCCTACTGATATTTCTGTATTGGTAATGGGAGAAAGTGGAACTGGAAAAGAAATCATTCCTCAAGTAATTCATAATTTAAGCTCTCGTAAACATGGCGAATACATTGCAGTGAACTGTGGGGCTATTCCAGAAGGAACGATTGATTCAGAATTATTTGGACATGAAAAAGGATCTTTTACTGGAGCACACGGCAGCCGACAAGGATATTTTGAAGTTGCAAATGGAGGAACGATCTTCTTGGACGAAGTCGCTGAATTACCTATGCAAACGCAAGTTCGATTATTACGTGTATTAGAAACAGGCGAATTCATTCGTGTAGGTTCTTCCAAGCCGATAAAAACGAATGTTCGAGTTGTCGCTGCAACAAATGAGAACATGCAACGGGCAATAGCATCTGGCAAATTTAGAGAAGATCTTTTTTACAGATTGAGCACTGTTCCTATTGCCTTGCCTCCACTTCGCAACAGAAAAGAAGATATTCATTTATTATTTAGAAAATTCGCGAGTGATTTTGCTGACAAATATAGAATGCCTTCCGTTCGTTTATCTGATGATGCTGTTCAAGTGTTAAGTAGTTATGGGTGGCCTGGAAATATCCGTCAATTGAAAAATCTTGTTGAACAAATTTCTGTAATCGAGACAAGTAGAGAGTTAGATGCAAAAATGATTTTATCCTATTTACCTGCCGAGCAAGATAAAGCTCCTGCTATTATGGGCGAAACTGGTGCGGATAATTTTTCAGAAAGAGAATTGATGTATAAATTTCTATTCGACATGAAGAAGGACTTGTCGGATTTAAAAAAATTGGTAATTGAATTAGTGCACCAGAATGGTGATTTCTCCTTAAGCAATGATCAAACAGCAATTGTAAATAGACTTTATAAAGAAGTCAATCCAAATTTTGGTCAATCTAGAATATTACCTTCACCAACAGAAAGTAGTGCTAATGAATTTCAATCAACACCAGAAACGGAAGATTTCGAAACACATGAAGAAGTTGAAGAATCGTTATCTTTAGAAGATAGAGAAAAAGAACTGATTCAAAAAGCATTAGAGAAACATAGAGGCAAGAGAAAATATGCTGCTGCAGAATTGGGCATATCAGAACGGACGCTTTATCGAAAGATCAAAGAATATAATTTAATGGAATGATGAAATTTATTTTCTTTTCAATATTATTAATTGGTCTTACAGGTTGTTGGCCATCCAGCGTTTCGTTTAGAGATACTGGTTCTATGCCGGAAGAATGGAAAACATTTTCTGTGAAAACATTAGAAAATAATGCTCCAAACACTCCTTTAAGTTATGCTGCTTTATTATCAGAAAAATTAAAAGATGGTGTTCAGAATAATACCCGATTGCTTTTAAACCCGATAGTTGGGAAAGGTGAGGTCTCAATTGAAGGGAATATTTCAAGTTATTCTATTATTCCTGTTGCAATTCAAGAAGGTGATAATTCTGCAAAAAACAGGCTTACGATTTCTGTTCAATTTACTATTTTTATTACTGAACCACAGGAAGATAAAATGACTTTGACAAGCACACGTTTTGTTGATTATGACTCAAATACGGATTTAGCATCAGTTGAATCATCTTTATTGGATGAAATTAGCACTCAAATAGTTCAAGATGTAATAAATAAACTACTTTCGAACTGGTAATGCTTAATCTAGAACAAATAGCGCAACGAATTAATAATCCAAACTTATGTGAAGTTAGTGATATTGATGATTTAAAATTATTCACCAATAACTATCCTTACGCTCAAGTTTTCCCTATTCTATATTTAAAAGCGCTATCGAATAACAACGACATTCGCTTTGAAGATGAATTATCAAATTATGCATATCGAATCTCTGACAGAGCTCAGTTATACAATTTAATTCATCCAAAACAAACGAATCTTGTATCTTCTAATCATCCAACAAACGAAATAGAAATAGATACTATAGAAATACCTGTAATTTCAATAATTCAAGAAAAAGAATCAATTGAGTTAATTGAAGAAAATATTGAATTGCAAGAAAACAGCGCATTAATTGAACTTACAAGTGAAAATTCTGAGAAATCTGAAGAGTTGTTTTCAGAACCTGAATATATTCTTGAAAAAGAATCCTTTGATAAAGAAATCCTTTCTCTTGCGATTTCTACAAGTTATAATTTAGATCATCTTGAAGATAAAGAAGCTCCGGCTGAACCAAAAATTGAAGAATCTGAAATTACGATTGTTCAAATAAGTTCTGAAAAAAGATCTTTTTCATCATGGTTACAAGCCAATGATCGTTATTTTGAACCTCAAATTGACGAAGAAAAAGCTCGAATTGATGCAATAGTGAATCAATTTATCAAAGATGACCCAAAACTTTCACGACCTTCTAAAGAAGAAATAGAAGATGTAAAACCAAAGACTGAATTCTTCTCACCTGTTAAGAAAGCTAAGGAAAGCTTAGAGATTAGCACTATGCCAGTAAGCGAAACTTTAGCTAAAATATTTGCTCTTCAGGGCAATTTTCCGAAAGCAATTTTCGCATATGAACAATTAAGCTTGATAAATCCAGAAAAAAAGATTTTCTTTGCATCCCGAATTGAAGAATTAAAGAAAAAGTTAAACACATAAACAATGGATA
>VFKM01000080.1 GCA_009885545.1 Flavobacteriales bacterium | reverse complement strand
TGGGTCGCCAGTATTAAATGGTAAAGGAGAATTAATCGGTCTTGCATTTGATGGAAACATTGAGGCAATGGCAGGAGATGTTATTTTCGATCCTAAATTACAACGTACAATCAATGTTGATATACGTTATGTTCTTTGGATTATAGATAAATTCTCTGGAGCAAAACACATTGTTGATGAAATGAATCTTGTTAAATAATCAAGAATGAACTATTTTAAAATCCTGTCAGTAATGGCAGGATTTTTTTTTTGCACTAAACCATATTCATTAGCTACAACTTATTTAAATAACCTTTATAAAACAGTTTAATAACTTAAGCTTATACTCAACCTAACATTGAATTAACCTTTATGGAGTTAATTTGTATTAAGAAATTTAACACTTAGACTATGTTAGTTCAAACAGTTTCAAAAAGTACGGCGGATTTATTATTTTATCTTGAAATGGGTAATCTTGTTGGAAGCGAAGGCAATGATCAAGAGGCAATTGATTATTACATCAAAGGTTTACAGATAGCAAGAGAGCTTGAAGATAAGGCTAGAGTTCAGCAATTTTCAAATTTGATATTGACGTATTTATAGAATTTTCGAAAAGAAAGTAAGTGAAGTTTGAAAGATAAAATAGACTTCGACCTCTTCATAATTTCCGAATTCGCGAATTCGCAATATAACGAACCTTATTTTATTTAATGAAGGCTCATGCTCTTTTTCATTTTCAAAGCACTGAATATAGCAACTTCCCTATATTACATAGAATGTCTGATTTCATTTAATAAAGGTGCAAATTCTTCATATAAATCCACTATTGGAAATCATTTTTCAATATAATTCTTATAAATCGCAACAAATCATAAGTAGTCAAGTCACATTAAATATTTAAACTTCTAAATATTTAGTAGAGTATCTGATTTTATTGACGAACAAAGTGCTAAATAATTTATATTCACGTTCTTTCTCAACAAACTACTTCAATAAAAAGCCTAACACAAATTCGTGAGAGCCGCCCGATACAGCGTTGTTCAATTTACTAACGGTTATATCATAAGCATAGCCAATTCTGAATTTATTTTTAATGTCCCAACCTAAATTAAGACAAAAGGCATCTCTATTTCGATACCCAATTCCTAAAGAATATTTCTCTTTGTAAAAAGAGGTCAAATTAATATCACTGCTCAACTTCACTAAATCCGTTC
This sequence comes from Flavobacteriales bacterium, assembly GCA_009885545.1. Classification (GTDB taxonomy): domain Bacteria; phylum Bacteroidota; class Bacteroidia; order Flavobacteriales_D; family Crocinitomicaceae; genus M0103. The sequence continues at coordinate 3,075 of VFKM01000080.1, read as the reverse complement.
TAACCCAAACTTGTGGTTTGAATTGAAATCCACTTGCTTTTCCGAAAATATAATCCGCAAAAAGATAGAAATGCTCCGCATATTGGTAACTATAAGAGTTTGATTGGACGTTTAATTGCGTTACACTTATTCCAGTATTAAATTTATTTCTTGAATAGGCAATTCCGAAATCAGACATGAAATTTGTTTGCTTAAAACTTTCGGGCAAACTTGGATCAGGATCTGTTGTTGGAGGGACCCAGGTTGGTGTCATTCTATAATTATTAATTCCTCCAGATAATCCTATCGACAAAATACTTTCGTTTTTTAATTGTATTTGATAACTGTAATTTACCTTAAGTTGATGTTGAATGGAAAAACCAATTTTATCTCTGAAATAGCTAACTCCTATGCCACCATGCAGTTTATCCAACTTGACAGAATAACTTGCTAATTGTGAATCTGGCGCTCCATTTGCACCAACCCATTGCCAACGAGCCAAAAGAGTTGCTTGATGTTTATAATTCAAACCTGAGGTTGCTGGATTAAATAAATTCTTTGTATTCCAGAATTGTGTAAACAAGTGTTCTTGTTGTGCATACAAATTGAAACAACTTAGAATAAATATTAGTAAGATTGATTTCTGTGAAGTAAATTGTTTGATCATGCTTTTAAAACAAATGAAATAGGTTAAATGTTACATAACAGAAATAAAAAAACCGACTCTTCGAATCGGTTTCTCTTTAAGACTTTGTTCTTAATTTAAGTGGATCAGAACTTTTTCCATTTTAATTTTTTTCACCTCTAATGCTTTACTGTAATTCAAAATTGCATTTAGCGTTTTGTTTGAGGGACCGATTTTTATCTCTTCGGAAGGAGCGATCATTTCTGGGTATTTTTTCAACATAGGCGAAGCGTTTGTTTTTAAATGATAATATTTAAACGCAACTTCTTATGGTTTAGTATAAAAGTCTGAAAATAAATTGATTTTAGTTAATCTATAGACTAATACGAGCCGAACCATCGTCTTAAGAACCATTCGGTGGTAATCAAAATCAATAGTAAGAGGAATAAAATTTTGTAATCAATCAAATCATTGAAAGAAGCATCTTTATATGAAGCGGAAGTAATATCCGTTCTCTTTTTTATCAACTCAATCGTTTTTTTGTAATTCTTCAAAACATCAAAACTACCATTCGTTTTACTCGATATTTGATTCAAAAGTGCATGGTTAGCATACGTATCCAAACTTTCAATTGCAATATCTTCAACTACAAAAACTCCTGACTTACGGGTTGTTTTCCCATTATAAGTGGCGGATGCTGTCCAATTGTATTTTCCAGGATTCATTTTCCCCAAAGACAATTTGTAGAAATCACCAGCAACACCGAATTGAAAATTGGATTTTTGGTTTTTATCATCGGTTAGAGTCAAACTGATTTTAGGTTTGGTTATGGCTTCCATTGCATCATTGTAGAATGTAGCGTTAAGAATCACATCTTCATCTTTTGTGAATCTTTTTGGGAAAGCAACGTGTAACGCTGATTTATTTTGTTTCACCAATAAATACTGTGTTGTTTTTTGAACCAATTCTGTGAATGCATCAAACGTTCCTGTTCGAACAAAATCATTTACTTTCCATTTCCAAATTCCTTCTCCATATAAAACACCGTATTTCAAGTTACCTCGCTTGTTGAAAAACAATAACGGATCCTTCTTTTTAATACCACCTAATCGTTGAAAAATAGCTATTTCAGCACCACCAGAAATTCTCACTTCACCAAACTTAGTTTTTAATGGCGGGAAATATTCAAACGATTTCCTTAAACCGTCTGAAATTTCAAATTGTTGAAAACCATCATTTACAACTCCTTGTATTTCATCTGTTTGATTCCCTGCACCGACTGTCATTCCAATATTTAGTTTTTGCACAACTGAACCAGCTGTATTCGGACCAATACAATACAACATTGAAATATTTTGAGTTGTCAACAAAGAATTAATTGCCGCATCATAACCAATACCTGGTTCATGCCAAATTACTAAATCAACTTTCTTCAAATCTCTGTCCCAATCTTTCAATAATACAGTTTTCACTTCAAGGTTATCATCTTCTTCAATCACTTGTTTCAATGCTGATAAATCAGGATGTGGAGCACCTGCCAGAATCAACACCTTACTTCTAGAATCAATAACCTCAATATAAAATATACGTTTATTGTTTTTGTAATTGTACTCATTTGCCTCTTCTGTAACACTTACAGTATATGTTTGAAATCCAATTTTATCAGCCTCTAATAGAAAAGTAAGGTGTTCAAAATCACGTTTGCCATCTTTGTAGCTGATTTTCTGTGAAGCAATTGTTTTTCCGTTGGAAGAAATGTTTACCGTTGAACTCCCCTTACCCATTTTAATTGCTTCAACATCTACTTCTACTGGAAATTTATTCCTAAAAAATGCCACTTCATTGGCTGCAACATTTTTAATGTAATGATCTCTTTTCTGAATGGTATCACCCACTCCCAAAGTAAAAACAGGCGTTAAATTGATTTTCTCAGCGGCATAAACGGGATTGTTTCCCGTATTGAAATTTCCATCCGAAACAAATATGATCCCTCCTACATTGCGGTTGTAATAATCACTATTTATTTTTTCAAACCCAGCGGACAAATTAGAAAGCGCATCTGTGAAAAGATCTTTATTGCCGTATTGAACAGTTGAACCAACAGTCATTTCAACCATTTCATAAGAATCACCTAAATCTTCTATCAAACTTTTTTGTAATCCATCAATTAATGGTGCTACTTGATTGCTGTCTTTGTAATTCTTTAAGGAACTAGATTTATCAACAAGTGTTATTATGATTGGTTTTTCAACTCTGAAATCAACAACTTCGAAGATTAATCCAATTAATAAAATTCCGATAATGAATAAAATCCCTGTTCGTAAGCTTTTGAAAAGGATCTGCCATTTTCTTGCTAATTCTTTCATCCAATTTGAGTTCGAGTAAAACCAAATCGCCAAAAAGATGCTTATTACAGCCCATGGAATTAACCAAAAAATTGATATGTCAGATGCGAACCTCATAAATGGATT
>VFKM01000070.1 GCA_009885545.1 Flavobacteriales bacterium | reverse complement strand
TAATTGCTTTTTTGTTTAATGATGCTTGAGCAAGTAAGGTATTTAAAGCACCTTCCATTTCTCTTACATTCGTATTAATTGAATATGCTAAATACTCAACAACATCACGCGGTAATTCAATACCATTGCCATACATTTTCTTTTCTAAAATAGCGATACGTGTCTCCAAGTCAGGAGAAGCAAGATCAGCAGACAATCCCCATTTAAATCGAGACAATAATCGTTGCTCCATTCCCTGCATTTCTACTGGTGGTTTATCAGATGTTAAGATAATTTGTTTACCATTTTGGTGCAAGTGATTAAAGATATGGAAGAATACATCTTGAGTTTTCTCCTTTCCTGAAAAGAACTGTACATCATCAATGATCAAAACATCAATCATTTGATAAAAATGTATAAAGTCGTTCGTTGTTTGATTTTTTATTGCATCAATAAATTGGTGTGCAAATTTTTCAGAACCAACATATAAAACAGTTTTACTAGGGAATTGGTTTTTGATTGCAATACCAATAGAATGTGATAAATGCGTTTTACCAAGACCAACTCCTCCATATATTAATAATGGATTAAAAGCGGTACCTCCTGGTTTATTTGCAACAGCATAACCAGAAGCTCTAGCTAAACGATTACAGTCTCCTTCTACGAAATTTTCAAAACCGTATGATGGATTCAAATTAGATTCAACGTTCACTTTCTTTAAACCAGGAATGATAAAAGGATTGCGAATTTGATTTTCATTCATATTCAAAGGCATAGAGACAGGTGCGTTTTTCAATGAACGATTATTTAATGCTGGTAATTTAACAGTATAAGGGGTAGAATTTGTTGTATTGTTTTCCATTACAATACTGTATTCCAACGTACCTTCAGCACCTAATTCTTTTTTAATTACTTTTTTGAGTAATACAATATAATTTTCTTCCAACCATTCATAAAAAAAATGAGAAGGTACTTGAATAGTTAAAACATTCTCTTCTAAACGAATTGGTGCAATCGGCAAAAACCATGTTTTAAAAGCTTGCAAAGAGATATTGTCTTTGATAACTTTTAAACAAGCATTCCATACGATTTCGTGACTATTACTCATTAGTAATTTTTTTTAGTTGTTGACTTTATTTTGTAGTTCAAACCATTCAAAAACTGGAATTTTTTCAAGTGGTTTTGGTCTTGCAATCTCTGAGGACAAATATTCACATAAAAAAGTTTAAAAAAAAATCAAAAAGGGGTTGATTTTTAAAAAAGTTTTACATCTGTACTAATTATATCGTTGAATAAAAACGATAATGAGCTCAAAGTAACCATTCTAATCCTTTCAACTTGAATAATCACTATTTTTAAAGTATTATTTTGTGATTTGAATCCTTCACGAATATAAGAAAAACTGTTGATAAGCTGACGAATAATAGGCTATATTATCTACATTTGATAAACTATTTAACATAAAATGAAATATAATTTTACTTTTTCAATTAAACTTAGAGTTAGATACAGCGAAACTGATCAAATGGGGTATTGTTATTACGGGAATTATGCTCAATATTTTGAAGTTGGAAGGGTTGAAACTTTAAGGGTTTGTGGTATGAGTTACAAATCGTTAGAAGAGCAAGGAATTATGTTGCCTGTATCTGAATTCACTATCAAGTATATTTCACCTGCATTTTATGATGATGAATTAACGATCAAAACAACAATCACTCAAGTTACTGGAGCAAGAATTTATTTTGGCTATGAAATATATAACGCGAACAACCATTTAATCAGTACTGCAGAAACAATTTTAGTATTCGTTACAAAAACAGATATGAAACCAATTCCTGCACCACGTGCATTTGTCGAGTTACTCGAAAAGTATGTCGAAAATTAATATTAAAATTTACGTTTTATTTATTATATTTAAGAGATGAGTAAACTTAGTGAAATTCGTATTCTTAATATATTGAGGGCATTTTTTCCTATTCAAATCATTTTTGCCCAATTAAAATACAATCTTATTTCAATGATTTATTGGGCATTTCTATTTATGCTCATTTCTGGCACTTTTGGAAAAGCGTTTGGAGTTCCTTACTTGTTTTTATCTCCTGAATATCTTGGAGATGTAAGTTCTTGGTCGTTTGCATTACTCGGATTCAGTGTTGGTGGATTTATTATGGCATTTAATACCTATAGCTATATTAAACTTGGTCCTAGGTATTCCTTTTTAGCAATAGTATCCCGACCATTTTATAAATTTTGCATTAACAATTCATTGATTCCTCTTACTTTCATTTTCTATTATATCTATAAAATGACACAATTTCAAGGTGAAGAAGAATTGTCTTCTTCTTGGGATTTAGCAATCTATAATTTGTCTTTTTTATGTGGTATTTTTGTATTTATCTTATTATCACTTTTCTATTTTTTTCCAACAACAAGAGAAAAAGGAGAGAAAATAGATCACGACGACACTTCAAATAATCCAATTCAATCTGTCGCTCAAAATAGCAATAAATGGTATAATTATTTTCGAACAGAACACGAGAGAACTTATTATTATTTCGGGAAAAGAATGAAGCTTTTCCAAAGTCGATCAACCAAACATCTTGACAAAGCAATTATTGAACATGTATTTGCTAAAAACAGAATCAATGCTTCAATTTTTGAAATATTAACTATAGTTGCTTTCATTATCTCTGGGCAATTTATTGATTACCCATTATTTGAGCTCCCAGCTGGAATGAGTATCATATTATTACTCACAATGGTTCATATGTTATTTAGTGCGCTAATGTCTTGGTTTCATAGGTGGACTTATCCCATTTTATTCGCTTCGATTGCGTTGATGAATTATTTGAGTGTTACAACAAACATGTTCACTTTTAAAAATTTCGCATATGGATTAAATTACGACGACGCTAAAATTCAAGAGTACAGTATTAAATCAATTGAATTAGACCACAAAAAAGACCATTCAGAAATAGAGTCAAAGAAGAACATAATTTCAATTCTTGAAAAATGGAAAGAAAAAACAGGGGAGAAAAAGCCAAAATTGATTATTCTAAATACTTCAGGAGGTGGTTCGAGAAGTGCATTATGGACTTTTACTGTCTTGCAAAATTGTGACAAAGCATTAAATGAACAATTATCAAAGCATTTGAATTTAATAACTGGTGCTTCAGGCGGGATGGTAGGAGCAGCATATTACCGTGAAATATGTATCAGAAATAAAAACAATGAATTAAAAAATCGTTATGACACCAAATACGGTGAAAATCTTGGTAAGGATTTACTGAATAAACTTGCTTTTTCAATATCTACAAACGATTTATTTTTTAGATATAGATCATTTATATATGATCATCAACAATATACTAGAGACAGAGGCCATGCTTTTGAAGAACATCTTCATAAAAACACAGAAAATCTTCTCCAACATAATCTTGGTTATTACGAAAAATATGAAAAACAAGCTGAAATTCCTTTAATGATTTTTAGCCCAACAATTGTGAATGATGGAAGACGACTTTTGATAGCTTCCCAATCACTTAGTTTCATAACAAAAAATGTCGATTGTCCAAAACAAGTAACATCATCCTATGAAAACATCGACTTTCAATCATTTTTCGCCGAAAATAATCCTCAAAAAATGAGATTTAGCAGCGTACTAAGGGCGAGTGCAACTTTTCCTTTTATAATGCCTATGATGACAATGCCTACAGAGCCCGGTATGCAATTAATGGACGCTGGTATTAGAGATAATTATGGAACAAAAACAACAATGGATTATCTATTCGCATTAGAAAAATGGATTAAAGAAAATACTTCTGGGGTGATTATTTTAGAAATTAGAGACACAAAAAGAATTTTGATTAATGAATTATATGATCATATTTCTTTAATCCATAAAATAACTCTACCATTTGGAAATATGTATAATAATTTCCCGAGAACACAAGACTTCGATCAAGAACAATTGCTAAAATTAGCGACAACAAGTTTCTCTTTTCCGATTGATGTTGTTTCCTTTAATCTTAGAGAAAGCCGCAATGATAGAATTTCACTCTCTTGGCATTTAACCAAACAAGAAAAAATTAAAATTGCAAAGGCCTTTTACTCCATAAATAATCAAAGTTCATTTGATCGATTGAAGGTATTAATTACGAATAAAAAACCTATTTAGTAACGTTACTAACTGAAACTACTTTGTCTACTTGGCAATTCTCTGGTTGCATAGCTCTGCTCAAATTATAAGAAAATTTAATTTTCAAACCTTCTACTTTTAAGCTTTCTTCTAAATTCACTGGATAAAACTTCATTGACTTGCCATCAATTTCAGTTGAAATATAAAATGGACACCCTTCTTCACTTAGATGCACAATGCCTTTAAACAACTGAATAGTTTCTGAATTGTTTGCGCCATTATCAATAATTTCCTTTTGCGTGGAACAAGATACTGTGTAAACTAAAAGTGAAAATAAAATTATTGTCTTCATTTTGTATAATTTAAATTGATGATACGAAAAACCAAGCCAATATAACAAAAAAAGAGGCTTTAACTAAAGCCTCTCCTTTCTTAACCTGTAGATGTTAATATTTAATCCGTATTGTTCAAAACGAAATATCCCTTTAAAGGTTACACTTTCCCTAAAAAAAGTACCTAATTAACATTTTAACATTGATAACCTCAATAACCCATTCTCAAATTGACTTATGAACTAGCTTACATTTGTTTCGTAAATGAAAGATGAAAAGTCAATTCGTGCATTGATCCAATTAATTGATGATCCAGATGAAAATGTCTTTGGACATGTTCGTGATACTCTTATGTCATATGGTGCTAACGCGATTCCGTATCTGGAAGATTCTTGGGAGGAAAAAGATTATGGTTTGATTTTTCAGGGACGGATTGAACAAATAATTCATGATATTCAATTTGAAGAAGTAAAATCCAAATTGAAGGATTGGGTTGATTCGTCTGATAAAGATTTATTGAGAGGTGCCATTATTATAGCCAAATATCAATATCCTGGATTAGATGAAGAAATTATACGAACTACTATTCAAGAGATAAGAAAAGATATATGGCTTGAACTGAATCACAAACAAACAGCTTTTGAACAAGTAAAAATTTTTAATCGCATTTTTTTTGAGACCCATCATTTTCATGGTGATTCAAAGCATTTTCATTCACCTATGAATTCCTTTATTAATACAGTCATTGAATCACGAAAAGGGAATCCATTAAGTTTATCGTTGATATACAGTGTAATAGCAGAATCACTTGATTTGCCGATTTACGGAGTGAACTTACCTAATCATTTTATTCTTGCTTATTTAGATGAAAATGGATCTTCTTTGTTCCTTCCAGAAAAGAACGAATATGGTGTGCTATTTTATATCAATCCATTTTCAAAAGGTAGTATTTTGGATGCAAAATCGATAAAAGAATTTCTCGATACTTTACACCTACCTTACGAAAGAGAATTTTTCGAGCCTTGCTCAAACTCAGCACTTTTAAAAAGAATGTTAGCAAATCTTATTTCCTCATTTCAACAGGTAGGAAATGCCGAAAAGGTTACTGAGTTAACTGAATTAAGAACTATTCTAACTACTTAATTTCAAAGTCCAAATTCATTCTTTTCAATTCTCTGAATAAATTATTATTTGGATCTACTTTCATACTTTTCGATGGCATTCTAACTTCCGTCCCATCGAATGGATCATATATTTTGAAATGTACGCTACATTTTCCTTCGTTTTCCAGAAACAACTTATTCAAATCCATAATTAGAACCTGATTAAGTGCAGTTGAAGAAAGATTGATATGAACACTATTCGCTTTAGTTTCCTTTATATTTTGAAGTAATTCAATCGAATGAACCATAAATTCTAATTCACTTCTTCTTGGAGGTACATCGATTTTTCCTTTCATCGCAATAAAAGTTCCAGGTTGAATGAAATGTTTGAATTTCAAATAGTTCTCTCGCCACAGAAACAATTTATACGAATCAGTGTAATCTTCAATAATAAGCGTACCAAAAGGATCTCCATTTTTTGTGAAACGATGTTCTGCATCTGTTATAGTTGCAGCAATCAATAAATCCTTCCCTTTATGAGCTGTCATATCGTTCAGCATTCCAATTCTGCCATTACAAAACGATTCAATTTCAATTCTAAAATCATCCAAGGGATGTCCAGAGATAAAAATACCGACGACTTCTTTTTCTCTATTTAACTTGTAAATACTACCCCATTCCTCTGTTTTTGGAATTTCTGGTTCTGGCATTTTTGTTCCAGTCCCATCACCAAACATTGAAACTTGAGAGGAATTTTCACTTTCTTGAAAGCTTGCGCCAAATTTCATGGCATTTTCCAAGAAGGTTTTTCCTGAACCATCTTCTTTAAAATATTGAGCTCTATGAACCCCTTTAAAAGAGTCAAATCCTCCCGCGTAAGCCAAACTTTCGAATGCTTTTTTATTGCATAATCGAAGATTAACACGTTTCGCCATTTCGAAAATAGTTGATATTGGCCCATTTTCGGTTCGTTCAGCAATAATCGCGTCTACTGGAGCAGAACCTAATCCTTTAATTGCACCTAGACCAAAACGTATTGCGCCTTCTTTATTAACAGTGAATTGATAATTTGATTCGTTCACATCTGGACCTAATACAGGCACTCCCATTCGTTTACATTCCTCCATAAAGAATGAAACTTGCTTGATGTCATTCATGTTGTTAGAAAGAACAGACGCCATATATTCTGCAGGATAATTTGCTTTCAAATAGGCCGTTTGATAAGCAATCCAAGCGTAACATGTAGAGTGAGATTTATTAAAAGCATAAGAAGCAAATGCTTCCCAATCTTTCCAAATCTTTTCCAATTTAACAGTGTCGTGACCTTTTGTATTGCCCCCTTCTAAAAATGCTGGTTTCATTTTATCAAGAGTTGGGCGGTCTTTCTTCCCCATTGCTTTTCTCAGTGTATCTGCTTCACCTTTAGTGAAACCAGCTAGTTTTTGAGAAAGTAACATAACTTGTTCTTGGTAAACTGTAATTCCGTAGGTTTCCTTTAAAAATTCTTCACAGTCATCTAAATCATATATAATTTCTTCCTCCCCATTTTTACGTTTAATAAAGGATGGAATATACTCTAATGGACCTGGACGATACAATGCATTCATTGCTGTTAAATCCGCAAAAACGGTTGGTTTTAATTCACGCAAATATTTTTGCATTCCGGCAGATTCATACTGAAAAATACCCACGGTATCTCCTCTTTGAAAAAGCTCGTACGTTTTTTCATCATCGACTGGAAAATTATCCGGATCTAGCTGAATTCCGTTAATGTCTAGAATATTTTTAACGGCATACTTTATAAGCGTCAGTGTTTTTAATCCTAGAAAATCCATTTTCAGTAATCCCGCATACTCTGCTACAGAATTATCATATTGCGTACAATACATCTGAGAATCTTTCGCCAAAGCAACAGGAACAAAATCGGTAATATCAGAAGGAGTAATTATGACACCACATGCATGTATTCCAGTATTTCGAACAGAGCCTTCTAAATCGCGGGCTCTATTTAAAACTTGAGAAGCTAAATCTATTCCTTGTGCGATTGATTTTAATTCTTTCGCTTTTACAATTTCATCTTGATTATTCTTTAATTTATCAGCCAATTCAGCATCATTAAATTTGAATAATTTATTCAAGGAAATATCAGGAACTAATTTTGCAATTCGATCTGCTTCAGGCAAGGGGAGATCAAGTACTCTTGCCGTATCGCGTATGGAAGATTTCGCTGCCATTGTTCCATAAGTGATAATTTGAGCAACTTGATTGGCTCCATATTTTTCAATGACCCAATCAATCACTTTTCCACGACCTTCATCATCAAAGTCAATATCGATATCAGGCATGGATACACGATCAGGATTTAAGAATCGCTCAAAAAGTAAATCGTATTTAATTGGATCAACATTGGTTATTCCTGTACAATAGGCAACGGCCGATCCAGCAGCAGAACCACGACCTGGACCAACAGAAACGCCCATATCTCTTGCTGCTTGACAAAAATCTTGGACAATTAAAAAATAACCTGGATAGCCTGTATTTGCAATTGTTGCTAATTCAAAATCTAATCTCTCTTTAACCTCATCAGTTATTTCGCCGTATCGTTTTTCTGCACCAATGTATGCTAAATGTCTTAAATAATTATTCTCACCCCTTTTCCCTCCGTCTTCTGAATCTGATAAATCCTGAAATTCATCTGGAATATCAAATGCTGGCAAAAGAACTTCACGAGCCAAACCATAATGTTCGCATTTTCCAATTATCTCTTCAATCGTTTCAATTGCTTCAGGTAAATCAAGAAAAAGTTCTTTCATTTCATCAGAACTCTTGAAATAATACTCGTCGTTATCTAAACCATGTCTAAAGCCTCTTCCTCTTCCTTTTGGGGTAGAAACAAGCTCATTATCCCTTACGCATAACAACACATCATGTGCTTCTGCGTCCTCTTTATTGATGTAATAGGTATTGTTTGTTGCGACTAATTTTACTTTATGTTTTTTAGCAAATTTTATCAATGTAGCATTGACTCTATTTTCATTTTCTTGACCATGGCGCATAACCTCAATGTATAAATCGTCACCAAATTGTTCTTTCCACCAAACAAGTGATTCTTCAGCTTGTGTTTCACCTACATTTAAAATTAAACTTGGAACTTCTCCATAGAGATTACCTGTTAAGACTATCAAATCTTCTTTGTATTGTTCAATAACCTTTTTATCAATACGCGGAACGTAATACATTCCTTTGGTATAAGCTAATGATGCTAATTTGATTAAATTGTGGTATCCTTTTTTATTTTTCGCTAAAAAAACAACTTGATAACCATTGTCTTTTTGTGTTTTATCTTCCAGGTTTTTACAGACATTAAATTCGCATCCAATGATCGATAATAATTCATTTTTCGTAAATTCTAGACCTTCTTCTAATGCTAATTCACGTTCTACTTTAAGTCCTTTATTATAATCTGCAACAGCTTTCTCAAAATGAAATGCGGCCATCATATTACCTGTATCCGTTAATGCTACAGCTTTCATATTCATCTTTCCTGCAGTTGCCACTAATCCTTTTACATTAATGGATGACTGAAGAATTGAAAATTGTGTGTGATTATGTAAATGTGCAAAAGGAACATTTTCTAACCGTTGGCGTCCTTCATTAAAATCACTTGATAAATGTTGTACAGGATTGGATTGATTAGAAACTAATTTTAAACTTTCTTCTTTGAGATTTAAATGTTTTAATCCAATTAAGCCAATAGGCATTGGATTAAATGCTTTGAAATCTTCAATGTATCGCTCCTCTTGTTGTAATTTATCAAGAGAAAAATGTCCTAATCGTATTAACTCAAAGAAACAACGTGTTGTAACTTCAACATCGACAGTAGCATTATGAGCATCTGCAAAATTCTCTTGAAATAAAAATCGGTGAAGCTCTGTAAGCGTCGGCAATTTAAACCTACCTCCTCTTCCTCCAGGCAGTTTGCATAGCTCAGCTGTTACTTCCGTACAAGTGTCTAAAACCGGCATTGATGCCATAATTGATTCGGTATTATTCCGAACGAATTCACATCCTAATACATTGATATCAAATCCAACGTTTTGACCAACAACAAATTTTGCTTTACCTAAAGCTTCATTGAAAAGATAAAGTACATCTTCTAACGTTTCACCATGTTCTAAAGCTAGTTCTGTTGAAATTCCATGAATTTTTTCTGCATCAAATGGAATATCAAAACCTTCTGGTCGAATCAAAAAATCTTTGTGTTCGATAACACTTCCCATTTTATCATGCAATTGCCAAGCGATCTGAACAACCCTAGGCCAATTGGAAGTGTCCGTTATAGGAGCATTCCAATTACGCGGTAAGCCAGTCGTTTCGGTATCGAAAATAATATACATGAATCTTGTAAATTGAGAAGCTTAAAATTACAAAGAAATCGAATGAATTCTATTGAAAATTATGAACATTTTGATAACACTTTTAGCTGGACATTTGAATCTTTCGAAAAGTAAAAACCAACAAAAAACCCTCACTTGAAGATTCAAGTGAGGGTTTAAAAATTTAAATAGTCTAATTAATGATTCGTTGGAGCTCCAGCATTGTTAACTGGGGCAGCACCTTCAGGTAAAGGTAAAACTGTACCTTTAATATAGATGATTTTAGTTGGTTCGTTTACAGCATTTGATGTAATTGTAACATTTTTGTTAATTGCACCTGCTCTACTTGTATCATATTTTACTTTGATAGAAGCTTTTGCTCCTGGAGCGATTGGCTCTTTCGGCCATTCTGGAACAGTACATCCACAAGATCCTTTCGCCATAGAAATAATTAAAGGTTCAGTTCCTGTGTTTTTAAATTCAAAGGAACAAGTTCCGTCTGCACCATTTTTAATAGTACCATAGTCATGCGTTTCTTTTGAAAACTCAATTTTTGCTCCTGCATCAGTTTGAGCTACTGCTTTATTCATTGCTAAAACTGCAACAAACATTACGATTAATGATAAGAATACTTTTTTCATAGTTTAATTTTTTAATTACTTATAACCCAAATTTACAGAAAGAATATATTTGGTAATTTTGTTTAACACAATGTTAACACGTTTTCAAATTCTTTAAAACTTGAAATTCATTCTATCACTATCAACCTTTAGGTTCAACAAACACTTTGAATCGTAATTTTTCTGTTTTCCTTTTGGTATTTGTTTTCAACAAGATAGTTCTATCTTGGTAATAGGATTTTCCTTCAGTATCAAAAGTGATTTTAATTGTGGTTTTTTCTCCTGGAAGAATTGAATCTTTCGAAAAGAATGCTTTTGTGCAAGAACACTCAACTTCGTAATCAGATATCATCAACGGCAATTCTCCTCTATTTGTAACCGTAAATACATGTTCAATTACAACTCCTTCTTTTGCTTTAGGGAATTTAATCAATGGCCGTTTAACGAAAAATTCCGCTGATTGGGTAAAACCAAAGGCGGAATTTAAACATATAAAAACAAGAAATAAGAATCTCATTTTAATTATTCGTCGGTGCTCCAGAAGTATTTACTGGTACCTCACCCTCAGGAGATGGTAAAATATTCCCTTTAATTCGGATTACTTTAGTTGGCTCATTTATAGCATTTGACGTAATCGTAACACTTTTATTGATTGCCCCTGGACGCTTTGTATCATACTTGACAGTAATTACTCCTTTTGCGCCTGGCGCAATTTCTTCTTTCGGCCATTCTGGAACAGTACATCCACAAGAACCCTTAGCATTAGAAATCAATAAAGGTGTATCACCTGTGTTTTTAAATTCAAAAGTACACGTACCATCAGCACCATACTTAATGGTTCCATAATCGTGTGTTTCTTTAGGAAATTCAATTTTGGCACCTGTTTCAATAAGAACAGCTTGAGAAACGACTTTATTTACTGTTAAAACAGCAACAAAAGAAATGATTAATGGAAGGAATATTTTTTTCATGGTGTAATTTTTAAGTTATCTATTTTTTCAAATGTAAAGCAAGAAACTTGCCACAATTTTAATTTAACACATCATTAACAGCAATACTTATTTGTTCGAAACAGTGCTTATTTGAAAGTTGCAATATTCATCAAATGTCATATTTAAATGTTTCAAACGGTCTTGTAATCCTTCGAACTTTTCCTTGTTCATCTTAGGGTTTTCTTTCAACAAAAGTTCATAATAATAACGTACTTTCTTAGTGTTTCTTGGTGTTATAAAAGCATCATAACTAAATCCTTGACTTTCAAGAACCATTGCACGATTGATGTATTTAGGATATTTCTTCAATAAGGTGTCTGCATATTGAACTGCTTTTTGATGCATATTTAAACTTGAATACTTCATGTGTATTTTATCTAAATATTCAGGAGCTTTTGCATCGTTCGGGAAATTGTGATAATACGTTAAAAGACGATCAATCAATTCTTGATTTGCAAGACTTGGAATTTGAGTATTTTGATTTACATCTACTTGCATTCGATTCAAAGAATCTTCCATTTCTTTTATACTGGATTCAATTTCCTCTTTGGTTTTAACATCTTCTGAATTGCTCCCACAAGAATAAATCAATCCAACAAAAACAACAAATACAATTCCAAATCCTTTTTTCATTCTTCTAAATTAACATTATTATCGTCCCTTTTTAATTACAGGAAATTTCATTTTATAATCAACCTTAATTTCACCTTTAGAAATATTTTGCAATCTTTTGGATAAAAGTCTTCTTTTTAAAGGTGACAAATGATCCGTAAAAAGTATTCCATCAATATGATCATATTCGTGTTGAATAATTCTTGCTGCATAACCATCGAACCATTCTTCATGAAAATTCCATTGTGCATCATAGTATGAAACTAAGATTCTTTCTTTTCGAAATACTTCTTCTCTAATTTTTGGAATCGACAAACAACCTTCGTGAAAACCCCATTCTTCACCATCCTCTTCTTCAATGATTGGATTGATAAACACTTTCTTGAAATTTTCTATTCCAACAGCCTTAGGATCTGGATCAGATTCTTCCTCTTCTTCATAATCATCATCGTCGTCGTGATCGTCCGAATTTTCAGCGAAAGGACTCCCATCAACAATAAACAAGCGAATTGCTTTCCCTATTTGTGGAGCAGCCAAACCTACACCAGATGCATGATACATTGTTTCATACATGTTGGCAATCAACACATCCAAATCGGGTTGGTGTTCGGTGATTTCTTCACACACTTTTTTCAATACCGGGTCGCCGTAAGCCACAATAGGTAAAATCATTCTACTAATTTTTTTACAAAAATAAGGGATTCAGTGAAAAGTAAAGAATTGTAAATGATATTTTATGGAATTTCTAATTCAATTTCAAAAATCATCCCAAATAACTCTGCAAAATAATCGCAGCGCTAATCATGTCAACAGTTCCTTTTTCTTGGCGTTGTTTTTTATTCATTCCGCTATCAATCATTGATTGGAATGCCATTTTTGAGGTAAACCGTTCGTCTATCATCACTAGTTTCATGGTTGGAAACTCTTTTTCTAATGCCGTTTTCAACATTCGAACATTCTCAGTGATGTGGGTATCTTCGTTGTTCAAGCGTTTTGGTTCACCAAGAACAATTGTTTCAATTGAATTTTTGATTGTCAATTCTTTGAGAAAAGTCATTAAATCTTTGGATTCAACTGTTGTTAATGGCGAAGCGATGATGTTCATTTCATCTGTTATCGCCAAACCCGTTCTTTTTAATCCAAAATCTATTGCTACAATTCTTCCCATGGATGTAAAGATAACTATCTTTGGCAAAAATTATTGAACATGAGATCTATTATCGAAGCAGCTTGGGACAACCGTGAATTATTGAGTAAACCAGAAACAATTAATGCGATCAACACTATTATTGAAGACATTGATAAAGGTTTGTTACGCGTTGCTGAACCACGTGAAAATGGCGAATGGATTGTAAACGAATGGGTAAAAAAAGCAGTAATAATGTATTTCCCAATTCGCAAAATGGAAACAATAGAAGTTGGTCCGTTTGAATTTCATGATAAAATGGCATTGAAAACCAATTACAAGGAATTGGGGATTCGTGTTGTTCCACCAGCCGTTGCTAGATACGGAGCTTTCATTGCTTCTGGTGTAATTTTAATGCCTTCATATGTTAACATTGGAGCATATGTTGATTCAGGAACGATGGTTGACACTTGGGCAACGGTTGGTTCTTGTGCACAAATCGGAAAAAATGTTCATTTAAGTGGTGGCGTTGGAATTGGTGGTGTTTTAGAACCGTTGCAAGCTGCACCTGTAATCATTGAAGACGATGCTTTTATTGGGTCACGCTGCATAGTTGTTGAAGGTGTACGTGTCGGAAAACAAGCTGTATTAGGCGCAAATGTCGTATTGACAAAATCAACAAAAATTATTGATGTTTCAGGGAGCGAGCCTGTCGAACACAGAGGTTATGTACCTGAGAGATCGGTAGTAATTCCCGGTTCTTATACAAAATCATTTCCAGCAGGTGATTTCCAAGTTCCATGTGCTTTAATTATCGGTAAACGAAAAGAATCTACGGATTTGAAGACTTCTTTGAATGACGCTTTGAGGGAACATAATGTGGCTGTTTAAACAAGAATGATTCGTAATACTTTTTTCAAACACATAGAAACATAGGGCACATAGATTCTATCGCGCGATGATCGTCTAATTCTACAATTTAAACTATTTTAACAATTTAATCATGTGTTTTAAACAAGTGTTTAAAATAGTTGTTTAAATTTGTCGTCTAAATTCATTTTAAATGAAAAAAGACGTAACAACAGAAGAGAAAATCAAAGAAGCAGCCAGAGAAGTTTTTATGGCGAAAGGTTTTGCTGGATGTTCTTCTCGTGAAATTTCAAAAGCAGCAGGAATGAATGTTGCTCTTGTTAATTATTATTTCAGGTCTAAGAGTCAACTTTTTCAAATTATTTTTCAAGCTGCAATGGAGGACTTTGTTACTTCCATGATGACAGTTTTTAGTTCTGATCAGTCGATAGAAAATAAAATGCGAATTTTCATTGAGCGAGAATTTGAATTCCTTTCAAAACATCCTGAATTACCTGTATTTATTATTACTGAAATGAACCGAGAGGAAGGTTGCTCAATTGATCATTCTTGCTTTTTTGAAAAAATTGCTTCTTCTGGCATTTTCAATGAATGTGCCCAAGCTCAAGCTGAGGGTAAAATGAGAAAAATAAACATTCTTAGTTTAACCTTATTGATAATGTCAAATTGTCAATATCCTATAATGGCTAGAAATTTAATGCAAGGAATTCATGGACTTTCTGATGAAGAGTATTCAGCAAATTTGATTTTACATAAACAAAATGTGACAGATATGCTTGTTACATATTTGTTTCCAACTCAAACAAATAATAAAATATGAAAAGCCAACTAGTTTATATAATTGGGGTTTTCTGCACTTTTTCCTTACAATCACAAGAATTAAATCTTGAGGCGTGCTTAAAAATGGCAGATACAGCTAATTTATCCATTAGAAATTCTCTTTTGGACATTGAAATTAACGATAAACAACGCAGTGCATACATGTCTGCTCGATTACCACATTTAACATATGCAGGTGATTATAAATACAATGCAATAATTCCTGGACAAGTTGTGCCTGGAGCCTTTTTTGGTGGAGCGCCAGGAACATTTTCTACTGTGCAATTTGGGGTCCCTTATGTTTTAAGCAATACACTTCAATTAACACAAGTTTTGTATAATCCTCAAGTTAATTATGGGTTAAATGCGTTGAAAATTAATTCAGAAATTGTTGAGATTCAGCAAAGAATGACGGCACAAGATGTAAAACATCAAGTTGCTAGCACCTATTTCAATCTTCAGGCAATTACTAAACAGTTGACTTTTATCTCTAGTAATATTGCTAACATGGATAAATTGATCAGCAACATGAATGCAATGGTTCAGCAAGAATTAGTCATTCAAACTGAAGCTGATAAACTTCAAATCAACAGGCTATCACTTTTAAATTCTCAAGAGTCATTGCTTGCGACCAAAGATCAATTAGAAACATTATTGAAAATATTGATTGGAATGGATTCGAAAGCGACTATTTCTGTTCCAGTGGATAATTTGGTTGAACAATCCATTTTAGTTGATAGCGGTTCAATAAACTATCCTGAATTAGAAATGTTGGCAGCTCAGCAAAAGATGAATGTTGAAGAAAGAAAAGGAACAAATATGGCTTATTTACCAAGTCTATCCTTTTATGCCGCTTATAACTACAATTACAACATGAAGCCTGAAGACGATTATAGAACAGGAATCGAAGGCGCTTTTCTTGGTTTGAGATTGGATTGGACATTATTTGATGGTTTAGAAAAATTTCATAAACAAAAAGTAAATGCGCTTAATGCAGAAAAACTTGTGAATCAACGTGATTTGGCGCTGCAACAATTAGACATGAAAGCGGCATCAATGAAAAGGCAAATTGAAGTTCAGAAAAGTTCTTTAAGCATTTCTCAAGAGCAATTGATGTTATCAGATCGAGTTTACAAACAAACAGCTTCGAAATTTGAACAAGGAACAGTGTCTTCAAATGACTTGATTACAGCTGAAAACAATCTTCAACAAGCACAAACCAATTTAGTATCAGCATATATACAATTGAGACAAGCTGAATTGGAATATTTAAAATCAATTGGGAATATCAAATAAGTAAAAAACAATTTCAACATAACAAAAATGAATAAACGCACACTTACCATAGCAATAATAGGAATAGCATTAATAGGCTTGACGGTAATGAAATTACTTTCTAATAAATCAGCTGTAGAAAAGAAAATATACATCCACGACATGGAAGCAGCTGTATTAGTTGAAGATGTCAGTCCTCAAATGCACACTTTTGAAAGTGCTTTCTCTTTCTTAGGAACGTTCGAACCGATTCGTCAAAATACAATTGGATCCGATGCTCAAGGAAAAATCATCCGATTATCAATCGAAGAAGGAGACCGTGTAACTCAAGGACAAGTAATTGCTAAAATTGATGATGAAATGCTTCAACTTCAATTAGAAAATGCTGAAGTTTCATTAGAAGGACAAAAAAATGACGATAATCGTTATTCAAATTTAGCGAAAGACAATGCTGTTTCAGGAATGCAAATTGAAAAAACAAAATTAGGCGTTCGTTCTGCTGAAATTCAGAAGAAACAAATTCAAAAACAATTAAGAAGTACAAATATTACAGCTCCTTTTTCAGGTGTGGTAACGAAGAAAATGGTCGATTTAGGTTCGGTAATAGGTGCTGGTTCACCATTGGTTGAAATCACGGATATTTCTTCTTTAAAATTGACTGTAAATGTTCCAGAACGTGACATATTAAAATTCAAAATGAATCAAGCAGTTCAAGTAAAAGTTGATATTTACAACAATCGATATTTTGAAGGGAAGGTGACAAATATTTCCGTTGTTGCGGATAAATCACACAATTTCAAAGTACAAATCACTGTTAAAAATGCTCAACAAGAATTATTATCTGGAATGTATGGTTCTGTTTCTCTATTGAATAACAAAAGTGTTACTGCAATGGCAATTCCAAGAAAAGCCTTAGTTGGTTCTTTAAAAAATCCACAGGTCTATGTCGTTCAAAATGGAAAAGCTATACT
>VFKM01000182.1 GCA_009885545.1 Flavobacteriales bacterium | reverse complement strand
GAATTGGAAAAACATCAATTGTTACAATTGATCCACCTAATCCTTTTTCAAATCCTTGCAAAACCATTACTGAATTAACATCATTATCTGATAAATCAGAATTCAATTTGATTTTTTCTAATGGCACAAAAACCGGTGCAACTGGGTAGATTGGATTAGCAGGTACAGTTGCTAGAGTTCCTGCATTAATTGCTTTTTCATAAGCAGCCATTTGAGCTAAATAAGCTCGTTCTACAACTTTCTTTTGTTCTAACCAAGTAGCATATTGAACATCATATGTTTTTTGTGCTGCTTCCTTTTTCATATTATACAAAGCGATACTATCATTATTTGCTGTTTTGTAAACATGGTTTGTGCGCACCTCATATTTCGTATAAGCAGGATTGACCTTTTGCAATGGCAATTGAATATATGGGAAATTCACTTTATTGTCATCCACATTTTGAGCAGATACAACAGAAATAGAAGCAATAAAAAGGCAAAGAGTAAGAATTGTTTTCATAGTGTGTTTTTTAAGATGGCTTGCAGTTTACAAATACCAAACCAAAAATACTTTTATCAACTCAATTAGCCTTTTCCAACGCAAAAATTAAATCATCCCAAATATCTTCAACATGTTCTAAGCCGATTGAAAGTCTAACCAAACCATCACTTATTCCAACATCTAAACGTTGCTCTGGCGTCAATTTAGAATGCGTAGTGGAAGCAGGATGTGTGGCAATGCTTCTAGTATCTCCCAAATTTGCTGTAAGGGAAAAGATCGATAAATTATCTAAAAACGTCTTACCGGCAATCAAACCATTTTTTAATTCAAAAGAAACGATTCCGCCACCACTTGACATTTGTTCAATCGCAATTTTATATTGTGGATGAGAAGGTAAAAATGGATATTTCACCCACGAAATGGCAGGATGACTTTCTAATCTTTTTGCTATTTCAAGTGCATTTTTACAATGGCGTTCCATACGAACATCGAGCGTTTCTAAAGATTTAGATAAAACCCAAGCGTTGAAAGGGCTTAATGCCGGTCCTGTGTGACGTGCGAAAGCTTTGATCTTTTCAATAATCTTAGAAGAAGAAAGAATTATTCCTCCCATTGTTCTGCCTTGCCCATCGATGTATTTTGTAGCAGAATGGATCGAAACATCCGCACCGAAATCTAATGGTCGCTGAAGAATTGGAGTTGCAAAACAATTATCTACAGCAAAAATCAATTGTTTTCTTTTACAAATTTCGGTTACTCTTTTAAGGTCAATTATATCTAATCCCGGATTACTTGGCGTTTCTAAATAAAGAATTTTCGTAGACGATGTAATGGCTTTTTCATACCCTTCGTAATCATCAAAATCAACATACGTTGTGGTAATTCCCCATTTCGGTAATATTTCTGTAAATAAGCGATGTGTTGATCCAAAAACTGATCTGGCAGAGACAATGTGATCTCCAGAAGATAATAACGCACCAAAAAAAGAAAAAACTGCTGCCATTCCAGAAGCTGTTGCCCAACCTGATTCAGCGTTTTCTAAATTCGCCATTTTATCTATAAATTCTTGAACATTTGGATTTGCGTAGCGTGAATATATTTCACCTTCTTTTTCTTCCGCAAATTGCGCGCGCATGTCTTCGGCATCTTCAAAAACATAGCTACTTGTGAGATATAACGGAGTTGAATGTTCGTTAAACGAAGATCTTTTTGACTGAATGCGAATTGATTGAGTCTGTTTTTTAGACATTAGAATGAATTTTATAAGAATAATCAATAACAATAGCTTTATCTAGACTTAGCAATACAGAACAATATTTAGAAACAGCAAGTTCAATTGCAATAATGACTTTTTCTTCATCAAGATTTCCCCATAAATTATAATGAAGATGGATTGAACGAAACGTTTTAGCTATATTCGAATGACGTTCGGCGTTAACAACCATATTATATTCGACTAATTCTTGTCTTTGTTTTTTAAGTATTAAACCAATATCTATACTTGAACAACCACCAATGGCCATCAACAATAATTCCATCGGACGAACACCATTTCCTTCACCCCCAATTTCGGGAGATCCATCAATTTGAATTTTCAAACCTTCTTCATTGGTAGCTTCAAAATGAAAAGCCTTGTTTAATCTATTTAATTTAACTTCCATAGTTTATAAATGTAATCCACATTCTGTTTTAGGATTGTTGTTCCATCTTCCAGCTCTATTTTCTCCAGGCGAGGTACAATGGAAACATCCTATTGATTGATAACCTTTTGCAATTAAAGGATGAAAAGGCAATTCGCTTGATTCAATCATTTTATCTCTTTCCTCCTTGCTCACATCCAATAATGGATAGAATTTAATTATACCATTTCTTTCTTCAAAAATATCCAAAGATTCTCTATGATCACTTTGCCATTTCATTAATCCTGAAACCCAAATTTTATGGCCATTTTTAACCGCATCGAGTGGTTCAACTTTGTTTATCGAACAACATAAATTTGGATCTTTTCTCCACGTTTCGTCATTGGTAGTGAAATCATGTTTCCATTCATCTGCCTTTATGTTTTGAACTTTTAAATCCATCAGTGATGACAGAATTTTCATATATTCCAATGTTTCCTTAAAATGATAACCAGTATCAATAAAATGAATCACTTGTGTTTTGTTAACTACATGAATCAAATTCAAGAGTAAAGCAGATGTCGCAGCAAAAGATGATGTCACCATAACCTCCTTTTGAAGAAAATCTTTATATAATTGTTGAATTCTCTCTACAGGTGTTAACTTTCTATATTGATCATTTAACAACTCAATATTCGTTTTCAAAAGAGTCTCCATTTATCGAGGAAGTTTATTAATAAAAGCTCCATATATAACAGTTCCAGTAAATGCACCCGCCAATAAAATCAAACCTATTTGCCAATGAAGTCCAACAAGAATATAAACTGGTGCTGAACAAGCTCCTGAAATTGACCATCCAAGTCCAAAAATAAGTCCGCCAATGATGTTGGCTTTTAATTCCAATTTCTTTGGTTTTACTTCTATCTGATTTCCATGAATTGATTTAATTTTCTTCTTTTTGATGATAAACAAAAACAGAGCAGACGTTCCAATGGCAGAAAAAAGCAAACCAAACATGTGAAACGATTGGAAGTGAAACATTTCTTGAATTCGGAACCATGAAAATGCCTGTGAAGCCAATAGAATTGATCCGAAAGCGAATCCCAAAAATAGTGTTATGATAAATTTAAACATCTTAAAATAGTATTGGATTGATAAATAACGAGCCGATTAATCCTCCGACAAAAAAGGAAATTGTGGCAATAATTGAACTTGTAGCAAATTGTGAAACGCCCATTATACAATGTCCAGCCGTACAACCATTTGCATAGCGCGCTCCAAATCCAACTAAAATTCCACCCAAGAAGAATTGCAATCCATTTTTTACATCGTATATCGTAACCGCTGCTTTTTCATAATCCAAAATTGGTTGAATCACAACTTCATCAAAAGCACCAAACAATTGAAAAGCAGCAAAACCAGAAAGTACTAGACCTAAGGCAAAATGAATTTGCCAGCGATCTTGATTTTTTGAATAGTTGAAATACTTTAATTTCGGCAATAAAGTCGCTCCTACGAAACGGTAACTTGATGAAATACCTAATTGTTTTTCGCGTAAAATAAGTAAAATGGGTACCATGAGCCCAATTAATGGTCCTGCAAAATACCATGCTAAAGGTGTGTTCATATTTTTAGTTTTCTAGTTCTGATAAATACTGAATTCGTTCTCTTTTCAATTTTTCCGTTTGATTGGACGCAACAAAAGGTTCTGGAAGAACAATTAATGATAAATCTAATAAATCATTTAAATTAAACGATTTTATGTCATTAAATCTGACCCAACCTATTTGATAATTATAATCTCCTCCCTGATAAACCTCATCAATTCTAAAAAACGGAATTTCGTTAATCGATTCAATGAATTCAGAACCGACATACACTTTCAAGAAAAAGTCATCTTCTAATTCACTCACATTGTTATCTGTTGTTTTTCTGTATTCATATTGATAATCAAATTGAAGTGCAGAAATATCAGAAAGAACAGCACTTGCAGTTGGATAGCTACCAGCTCCTTTTCCTATAAATAATTGTTTGTCAGAAAAAAGCGCTTCGACAACAACTGCATTGAATTCATTGTCTACTTGATATGCAAAATGATCGTTTTTAACGAAATGAGGTGCAACGAATCCAACAACATCATCATTCAACTTTTCTGCTCTCGAAAATAGTTTTATTCTATACCCTTTCTCACCTGCATATTTTACATCTTGTGGCTTGATGTTTCTAATACCATAATTGAAAACATTTTTCGGTTCTACGATTAAGCCAAATGCATGCTTTATCAACAAAACCAATTTGAATTTCGAATCAAAACCATCAACATCTAATGTTGGATCTATTTCTGCAAATCCTAATTCAGTAGCTTTCTTTAAAGCGTCCTGATACGAAACACCAAAATTAGACTGTGTTAAAATGTAATTTGTTGTTCCATTCACAATTCCTTGAACCGATGAAAGTGAATCATTGTTGTAATATTCTTCCAGATTTCGAATGATTGGAATTGAACCTCCAACTGCTGCTTCATATAAAATAGAAACGTTGTTTTCTTTTGCCAATTGAATCAATTCTTCAAAGTGTTCTGCAATCATTTTCTTATTTGCAGAAACAACATGTTTCCCACTTTTTAACGCTTGTTTTACGATTTCGAATGCTGCTTCGCTGTCGTTTATTAACTCAACAACAACATTAATTGATGCATCATTCAAAATGTCATTCTTATCGAAGGAAAACAATTCTGTTCCAATCGATCTTTTCTTTGTTGGATCTTTGACAACTATTCTAGAAATACTTGCTTCAAGTAATTTACTCTTATTCAATACTTCATAAAGACCAGTTCCTACTATGCCAAATCCAAATAATCCGATGTTTAATTTATTTCTCATGCTAGTTCTTTTTTTGATGTTGTTTTAAATATTGTTGG
>VFKM01000028.1 GCA_009885545.1 Flavobacteriales bacterium | reverse complement strand
GAGAAGGAATTGGAAACATTAAAATTGTATATCGATCTGGAAGCGATGTTGCTTCAAATGGATTTTAGTTATACGATCGAAATGGATGAAAATGTGGATGATGCTGGGATAAAAATACCAGCTCTCCTCATTCAACCCTATGTTGAAAATGCCTTTAAACATGGATTACGTCACAAATCGGGTGAAAAGAAATTGAGCATTTCAATAAACTATTTGGAGTTAGAAAAATTATTATTAATCACAATAACAGATAATGGAATCGGCCGAAAAGCTGCAGAGGAAATCAATAAGCAAACGCAGGCAGATCATCAATCATTTGCATCGAATGCGATGGAACGAAGATTAAATTTATTGAACCATGAAAAAAAAGGACTTGTAGGTGTTGAAATAGTTGATAATTTTAGACCAAGTGGTGAGCCGGAAGGAACAACTGTAAAAATTCGAATTCATGTCTGAATCAACTAAAATAAAAGCAATTATAATTGACGATTCTTCGCAAGCACGAAAATTATTGCGACTCATGTTGTTGGAACTTGCAACTGATGTTCAAGTAGTGGGAGAGGCAGAAAATGCAGAAGATGGACTTCGAATGATTCTCAAACATCAGCCAGATGCTATTTTTTTGGACATTGAAATGCCCGGGAAATCAGGACTTCAATTGGCAGAATCTCTGATCGGCAAAAATATTCAGGGGAAAGTTGTATTCACCACGGCATATAATGCTTATGCATTGAAGGCATTTCGACTTTCAGCAATCGATTATATTCTTAAACCAATTCAGGAAGATCAGTTGGAAGAAGCAGTTGAGAAGTTAAAGGAAGATAAAAAGAACCGTGATAATGAAGTAAGATTAAAAGCATTATCAGAAAATTTACAGGAGGACAGAAACGATGTGTTGTGCATTCCGATAGTAGGAGGATATGAATATTTACCTGTGGATGAGATCGAATACCTGGAAGCTGATGGATCGTATGTAAAAATTAATTGCACCGATCAACGCAGTAAGATCGTTTCAAAAAATCTGAAATACTTTGAGACCGCACTGGAATCTACTCCAAAATTTCTCAGATCACATCGCTCATTCCTTGTCAATATGGACCATGTCACGTCCTATTTTAAATCCGAAGGTGGAAATCTACAACTCAAATCAGGACAAGTAATTCCAGTTTCCCGTGAACGCAAACAAGATGTTCAGAATTATTTGAGTTAAACAGAAAATTGGTTTTTTCTTTAGCCATTTTCAGCTCTTTGAGAACGGCTTTTTTGCTGTTTACAAAGTCAAATGAACTGTTTACAAAGTCTTCATAGTGCTTCTGACGAAAAGTTTGTTCATTCGATCCAAACTAACTAATAGAACATTTTATGAAAAAACACTTACTTCTTTATTTATCAATTCTATTTTCATCATCATTGTTTGCCGGTGGAGGTGAATTCTTAACTTGGTGGCAATTGCCAGCTGCACAAACAAGCATCACTTTCAATGTTGAAGTTGCATCCGGTGGGGATCTATATTATTGGTGGTATGACGATATTTCTGCAACTAGTGGAAATGGAACTTTTGCTGCATCTACAAGTGGATCTGTTACAGTTTCTGGTATACCGGCAGGTGGACATGTCCAACTTGGTTTAGGTCCATCCAATCTTAATCATTTTTATATTTCGAATGGCCCAGATAGATTACTCCTTGAACAAGTTGAATCATGGGGAGTGGCTCAATGGACATCTATGGATGAAGCCTTTTATGGCTGTTCTAATCTTCAAATAACAGTAACGGGCTCACCCAATTTATCCAATTGTATGACGGCTCAAAAAATGTTTAAAGATTGCTCTTCGATTAGTAATATTACAAATGTAGAAAATTGGGATGTTTCATCAATAAACGATATGCTTGGAATGTTTCAAGGAGCAACTCAATTCAATCAAAATATTAGTTCTTGGGATGTTTCCAATGTAACAAGCATGTCAAATATGTTTACGAGCGCAAGTCTATTTAACCAGCCAATTGGAATTTGGAATACTTCTTCAGTCAATAGTTTTAGAGCTATGTTTGCATCTGCTACAAGTTTCAATCAGGATATTAGTTCTTGGAACACCTCAAATGCATTTGATTTTGGATATATGTTTCAAAATGCGAGCGCCTTTAATCAACCAATTGGAATTTGGAATACTGTAAATGCCACAGATATGGGGTATATGTTTAATATAGCAACTTCTTTTAATCAAAATATAGGTAATTGGAATACTTCAAATGTGGTTATTATGTATCGCATGTTCGAAGGTGCAACTAACTTTAATGGAAATATTGGCAACTGGAATACATCTTTTGTAACTTCAATGCAATATGTTTTTTCTGGTGCAACGGTATTTAATCAAGATATTAATAATTGGAATACATCTAGCGTGATTACAATGATTGGTATGTTTGAAAACGCAACTGCATTTAATCAGAATTTAGGTTCGTGGGATTTGACCGATTTAACAATTGCACCAGGAATGTTTGCTGGCTCTGGAATGAGTTGTGATAACTACTCGAACACATTGATTGGTTGGAATGGTCTAGTAACAACACCAGACAACATAGATTTTTCCATTAACAACGGGATGTTCTATGGCACTAATGCAGTTTCTGCCAGAGATAACCTCATCAACACTAAAAACTGGACAATTGACGGCGATGCAGCAAGCGGAACTGATTGTAGCTTAAGTGTAAATGAAGGAGAAAATATCTCTCTTTTAACTGTATCACCAAATCCTGCAACTCAAAACATTTGTATTCAATCTGAAATCGAAATATCATTCGTTATTTTAGATAACAATGGGAGAGAGTTGTTCAAAAATAGCGTGAATGGTAAACAGAATATAGATGTTTCGACTTTCGCTCAAGGTATGTACTTCATCCACACTTCCGAAGGTGAAACGGTAAAGTTTATTAAAGAATAAAAGCACATTTATTTTTATTTATCAAAAAGCCACGGTCCCTGAGCTGTTCCCTGAGTTTATCGAAGGGTAGTCGAAGGGAAAGTGGCTTTTTTGTTGTTTACAAAGTCGAACGAACTGTTTACAAAGTGCTTTTCATTATTTCTCGATTTTCTAAACAAATTTGGGAAACTAAATTAGAAATCACATGAAAAAAACTTTACTAGCAATTGGATTCATATCCACTATTTTATCTGCAAACGCTCAGAACGTCAATATCCCGGATGCAAATTTTAAAGCTTATTTAGTTGGTAATACTGCTATAAACACGACTGCTGACTCAGAAATTCAGCTAAGTGAGGCTCAATCATTTACAGGGACAATCAATTGTTCCAATTTGTCCATTTCAAATCTAATCGGTATTGAAGCTTTTACTTCTCTTTCTGGCTTGACATGCACTGGTAATTTATTAACAAACATAGATGTAAGTGCAAATACAGCATTGACTAATTTGGTGTGTGGATATAATCAACTAACAAATCTGGATGTGAGTTCAAATACTGCTCTAACTGTCTTGGGTTGTTATAATAATCAAATAACCAATCTTGTTGTGAGTGCAAATACCTCTCTAACAAGTTTAAATTGTGTTTATAATCAACTAACAAGTTTAGATGTGAGCGCAAATACTGCATTAAACTATTTGAGTTTTAGTGATAATCAACTAACAACCATGGATGTGAGTGCAAATACTGCACTTATCCAATTGGTTTGTATTAATAATCAATTAACAAATCTGAATTTAGCGAATAGTAACAATACCAATTTAGAATATATATATGCATATGGTAATAACTTAACTTGTGTCCAAGTAGATGATGTACTCTTCAGTTCCAACTGGCCAATAAGTGAGTTTCAATTCGATTCTGGTGTAAGTTTCAGTGAAAATTGCGCAGCTGGATTAGAAGAACCATTAATCACCGAATTAATAGTATCTCCAAATCCGACGATGGCAAATATTTCCGTTACAACAACTTTTGCTACAAACTTGGAAATAAAAAATATAAATGGAATGGTTATTCAACAAGTTCCGTCAAACGGTGCAATAACTATTGATTTAACAAATTTTGCTTCTGGTGTTTATTTCGTTAGAACATCCGGAGGACAAACAGTGAAGTTTATCAAAGAATAATAGTTTTTAGTAAGTATAAACTTTACAACCAACCACAAATCACGAAAAAGAGAAAGGGACACCCAATGGATGTCCCTTTTTTATTTTTAATCTGAAAATTACAATTAAACCAAATCAACCATTACCTCATCATTGATTTTAGCCACTTTCACTAAGTTTTGTTTTGTAAGTCCTTTAATGCTCAAGTCCCATTGCTTTCCACTCAAACCAGCTTTCATCTTCAAGGTATTCAAATCCATTGATTTTTCCTTTTGAATGATTTCAAAAATCATTTTTTCATTTTCACTCAATTCCACTTTTTGTTGATGAACTTCTGGTCGCATTTGAGGGAAAAATAATACTTCTTGAATAGACGGATTGTTTGTCAAGTACATAATCAAACGGTCCATCCCAATACCCAATCCAGATGTTGGTGGCATACCATATTCCAATGAACGCAAGAAATCGTAATCAATAAATTGACCTGCTTCATCATCCCCTTTTTCAGCTAAACGAACTTGTTCCTCAAAACGCTCACGTTGATCAATTGGGTCATTCAACTCAGAATATGCATTCGCAACTTCTTTTCCACAAACCATTAATTCAAATCGTTCTGTTAATTCTGGATTGTCACGGTGTTCCTTACACAAAGGCGACATTTCTTTAGGGTAATCAGTAATGAAAGTCGGTTGAATATAATTTCCTTCACATTTCTCACCAAAAATCTCATCAATCAATTTACCTTTCCCCATGGTATTATCCACAGTGATTCCCATGCCTTTTGCAGCATTGAATAATTCTTCTTCTGATTTTCCACCAATATCAAATCCTGTAAAGTCAATAATAGATTGGCGCATCGTAACTCTTTTATAAGGCGCTTTGAAATTAATTTTGTGTTCACCAAAAGTTGTTTCTGATGAACCATTTACTTCCATCGCACAATGTTCTAACAATCGTTCGGTGAACTCCATCATCCAATTGTAATCTTTGTATGAAACATAGATTTCCATTGCCGTAAATTCAGGATTATGTGTACGATCCATTCCTTCATTTCTGAAGTTTTTAGAAAATTCATAAACACCATCAAATCCACCAACAATCAATCTTTTCAAATACAACTCATTCGCAATACGCATGTACAAAGGAATGTCCAATGCATTGTGATGCGTCATAAACGGACGAGCAGCTGCACCTCCAGGAATTGATTGCAAAACCGGCGTTTCAACTTCCATATATCCAGCATCATTGAAAAACTGACGCATGGCAGTGAACAATTTTGTTCGTTTGATAAATATTTCTTTCACATGTGGATTAACGACCAAATCTGCATAACGCTGGCGATAACGCATTTCAGGATCCGTAAAAGCATCGTGAATTCTGCCTTCTGCATCCGTTTTTGGCAACGGTAATGGTTTCAATGATTTACTCAATAGCGTAAATTCTTGCACATGAACAGATGTTTCACCAACTTTAGTCGTAAACATATATCCTTTAACACCAATGAAATCACCTAAGTCTAATAACTTCTTAAAAACTTGGTTGTACATGGTTTTGTCTTCACCTGGACAAATTTCATCTCGGTTGAAGTACAACTGAATACGTCCTGAAGAATCTTGCAATTCAGCAAAAGAAGCTTTTCCCATGTCACGTTGACTCATCATACGACCAGCCAAGCAAACTTGTTTACCCTCTTCGTTATCCTTTATAACAGCCGCATAGTCAGTTACAGGATATAAATCTGCAGGATAAGGATTAATTCCCATCTCACGCAATTTATTCAACGATTCTCTGCGTTGGATTTCTTGTTCAGAAAGTTCGAAAGCACTCATATTAGTTGTTTTAAGGGCACAAAGATACACGAGAAATCTGAATTAGGAGTTATCAATTCGTGATTTGGAATTCGTGATTTCAAAAAAAACCAATCTATGTTCTATGTTCTCTATTCTAAGTTCTATCTTTACAGCATGGATTTCAACACAATTAAAGCATTACATATCATTTTTGTAGTAAGCTGGTTCGCAGGGTTATTCTACATTGTTCGTTTATTTATTTACCATACCGAGGCACAAGAAAAGTCCGAAATGGAACGAAAGATTCTTTCTGATCAATTCGTTGTGATGGAGAAAAAATTATGGTGGATTATCACAACACCAGCAATGATTCTGACCGTTTTGTTTGGAACATGGATGATTGTTTTGAATTCAGAATATTACCTTCATGCAAGTTGGATGCACATTAAATTGGCATTTGTGGTTTTGTTGTTGATCTATCATTTTGTTTGTCAAAAAATTCTAAATGACATGCGAAATGGAATTTTCAAATGGAAATCAAATGGATTACGAATTTGGAATGAAGTAGCAACTTTAGCACTTGTTGCAATCGTATTTCTGGTTGAATTTCAAAATAATCTCGATTGGCTCAAAGCAACATTAGGTTTCTTTGCAGTTGCTTTAGGATTAATGATTGGAATTAAAATCTATAAGACATTAAGACATTAAGACATTAAGACATTAAGATTTAGAATATAAATTCTTTTTTTCTATGGTCTTAAAGTCCTGTAGTCTTAAAATCCTAAAATCTTTTTTATCTATATTTACACATCAAAAAATTTACCATGTACAACAATCTTCTCACAGAGCAAAAAGGACAAATTTTAATAATAACAATCAATCGTCCTGCTCAATTAAATGCCCTAAACAAAGAAACAATCGAAGAATTGCACCGTGCTTTGGCTAGTGGTGACGAGGATTCTGATACGGGTGTTATCATTTTGACTGGTTCTGGAGAAAAAGCTTTTGTGGCTGGTGCAGATATTAAAGAATTTGCTGATTTTTCTATTTCACAAGGTGGAGAATTAGCATTTGAAGGTCAAAAAATACTTTTTAATTTCTTGGAAAATCTTTCAACCCCTGTTATCGCAGCTGTTAATGGTTTTGCTTTAGGTGGAGGATTAGAATTAGCGATGGCGTCACACATTCGAATTGCATCAACAAATGCGCGAATGGGTTTACCTGAAGTTTCTTTGGGAGTTATTCCAGGATATGGAGGTACACAACGTTTAACGCAATTAGTTGGTAAAGGCAAAGCGAATGAAATGGTTTTCACTGCTGGAATGATAAAAGCTGATGAAGCACTTTCTTGGGGATTAGTAAACCACGTTGTTGAACCAGAAGAATTATTGGCAAAAGCGGAAGAAATTGCAAATAAAATTTTGAATAATTCACCAACTGCAATCGCTTCCGCAATTCGCTCTATCAATGCCAATTTCGAAGATGGCGTGAATGGATTTAATGTTGAAATTGAAGAATTCGGCAAATGCTTTGGAACGGAAGATTTTAAAGAAGGAACAACAGCATTTTTAGAAAAACGCAAACCAAACTTTAGAAATTAATGTCGAACCCAATAAAAAAATTATTGGGTCAAACTGCTGTTTACGGACTCTCAAGTATCGTAGGCAGGTTGTTGAATTATCTATTAGTTCCACTTTATACTTCTGTTTTTGCAAACCCATCAGATTATGGAGTTGTTTCAGAATTGTATGCTTGGGTAGCTTTTTTAGTTGTTTTCCTAACTTTTGGAATGGAAACTGCTTTTTTTCGGTTTTTACAAGACAAAGAAGATAAAGACAAAGTATTCTTGAACGGATTTTTAACCGTGATTGGAGTGAATGTAATTTTCTTCGTTACACTCTTGTTTTTTAATCAGAATATTGCAAACGTGATGTTGTATTCTGATCATCCTGAATACATCATTTTACTCGGAGCAATTGTTTGTATTGACGCTATTACTGCTTTGCCATTAGCTAAATTAAGGGCTGAAAATAAAGCGGTGCAATTTGCTTCCATTCAATTTGCATCTATAGGCGTTAATATCGGGTTAAACTTGTTTTTAATGCTTGGAGCTTTCGATCCTGCAAGGCCTGAAGAAGGAGTATTATTTATTCTTTTTGCTAATCTCTTCGCATCACTTGTTAAGCCAATTTTACTTTACAAGCATTTCTTGAATCTTCGTTTGAATTTCGATTTCGCACTGGCCAAAGAAATGGGAATTTATGCAATACCACTGGTGATTGCTGGATTTGCAGGTATTGTGAATGAAACAATTGATAGAATATTGTTGAAGCATATTTTGTATGATGGTTCAACTATTGCATCACTTACAAATGCTGAAGGGCAAGTTGGAATTTATAGTGCTTGTTATAAATTAGCCATGTTGGTTACGATTTTATTACAAGCCTATCGCTATGCAGCTGAACCATTTTTCTTTGCACAAATGAAAAACGAAGAAAAGAATAAAGTCTATGCGAAAGTGATGAATTTCTTCGTTGCAATGGTTTGTTTGGTCTTTCTAGTCGTGTCGTTGAACATTGATATTTTTAAATTATTTATTCGAAACGAAGCGTACTATGTTGGTTTAGGAGTTGTTCCTATTTTATTATTAGCGAATGTTTTTTTAGGTATTTATTACAACCAAAGTATATGGTACAAGTTAAGTGGACAAACAAAATTTGGTGCCTACATCGCTATTGTTGGAGCAGGATTAACACTTGTCATAAATATGATTTTTATCCCAATTTATGGATTCATGGCATGCGCTTGGGCAACATTAATTGTATATGCCTTCCAAATGGTTGCATCGTATTTACTCGGGCAAAAATATTATCCTATTAAATATAATTTACGAAAATTTGGTTTGTATCTAGGCGTTGCATTATTCCTCTTTTTTATAACCCGAATGCTTGATATTCAAGGAATAATGGGAAAACTATTCGTACACAATGCACTTATTTTAATTTATATCGCAATGGTTTATGCTTTTGAAAAATCATCCTTCAAAAAAGCATAGATTCTTTTTAATAAACAGTTGTTGATTTCTAAGTAATCTCGCGCATTTCATCCCCTTTCTTTTTCGTATTTTTGAAGTCAATTAATGCTACATGCAAGTAAAAATAATTAATCAGTCAAAACACCCTTTACCAGCTTATGAAACATCTTCATCTGCAGGCTTAGATGTTCGTGCAAACTTGACTGAACCAATTGAATTAAAACCGTTGGAAAGAGCCTTAGTAAAAACCGGACTTTTCATGGAAATTCCAGCAGGATTTGAGTGTCAAGTGCGCCCAAGAAGTGGTTTGGCTTTCAAAAATGGAATTACGGTTTTAAATTCTCCAGGCACTATTGACGCAGATTATAGAGGCGAAGTAGGGGTTATTTTAATCAACCTTTCAAATGACACTTTTGTTATTCAAGATGGAGAAAGAATTGCCCAATTGGTTTTTGCAAAAGTGGAACAAGCTGAGTGGAAAGTAGCAAACGAATTATCAGAAACCGAAAGAGGAGCTGGTGGATTTGGTAGCACAGGAGTGAAATGAAATAGAATTTGGGATTCTGGATTTGGGATTCTGAATTTTTGAAAAAAAATAAAATAGGGAATATAATTTAGGATAAATCCTGAAATACGAATCCCAAATAAATAATTGTAAGCATGAATATTATTGTTCCAATGGCGGGACGCGGAAGTCGTCTTCGTCCACATACATTAACAGTTCCAAAACCACTAGTTCCAGTGGGTGGAAAACCGATTGTTCACAGATTAGTAGAGGATATCGCTGCTGTTTGCACCGAAAAAATCAATGAAATTGCTTTTGTGATTGGTGTTGATTTTGGTGATGAGGTCGAAAAAGAATTAATTGCTGTTGCTGCAAGTTTGGGAGCAAAAGGATCGATTCATTACCAAGAGAAACCGCTCGGAACAGCTCATGCAGTTTTGTGTGCAAAAGAAAAATTGACAGGACCAGTTGTCGTAGCATTTGCCGATACCTTGTTCAAAGCGAATTTCAAAATTGACCCAAACGATGACGGAATTTTATGGGTAAAACAAATTGAAGATCCGAGTGCATTTGGGGTTATCAAAATGAACGAAAAGGGAGAAATTATTGATTTCGTTGAAAAACCAAAAGAATTCGTTTCTGATTTAGCGATGATTGGAATTTATTATTTCAAGGATGGAGCACGTTTGAGAACTGAACTGGAATATTTAATTGATAATAATATCATCAAAGGTGGTGAATACCAATTACCTGATGGTTTGCGCCGGTTAACAGAAGCTGGATACAAATTTAAACCTGGAGAAGTTATCGAATGGTTAGATTGTGGCAATAAGGAAGTAACTGTTCACACCAATCAACGTGTTTTAGAATACGATTTTGAGAAAAACAAAATGATGGTTGCCGAATCAGCGGATATTATAGATTCTGTTATTATTCCACCTTGTTATATTGGAGAAGGGGTTGTCATAGAAAATTCGGTTGTTGGTCCGCATGTTTCCATAGGTAATGGCTCACGAATAATGAATTCTATTATCACAAATTCTAACATCCAACAAAATTCTGAGGTAACAAATGCTGTGTTAAAAGATTCAATGATAGGCTCTCATGCAAATTATGTTGGTTCGGCACGTGATTTGAGTCTTGGCGATTTTTCAACTGTGAAAGAATGAGGTTTTATAGCTATTTAACGATTTTCTTGATTTTATTGCTGACTGCATGTGGTACCACGAAGAAGACTAAGGAATTGCCAGGTTTTTCTGCCGCTGAGTATCCTTATATTGAAAAGTTTCATGAAGGAGTTCGTCTAAAGGCGCGTGGACAAATCAAGGAATCAATAGCTATGTTTGAACAATGTTTGGTGATTAAACAAACTGACGACGCTGTTTATTACGCCTTATCAGAATTGAATCTGATGGAAGGCAATCAAACGAAATCTGCTGAATATATATTGCAAGCCTCTAAATTGGATCCAAATAATATTTGGTACACACAGGAATTGGCTTATATGCAATTTGAGCAATCAAATTTTATTGAAGCATCAAAGAATTTTCAAAAGTTAGTAAAACATACACCTCAAAATGTAGAGTGGTTGTATGGTTATGCTGAGTGTTTAGTTAAGCTGGACAAAACTGCTGATGCCATAAAAATGTTTGATAAAATGGAAGATCAAATTGGCATAAATCCTGAGCTATCAATCCAAAAGTTTAAATTGTACGTTGAGATCAAACAAGCTGAAAAAGGAATTATAGAATTAGAAAAAGCGCGGAAAGCATATCCAGAAGATCCACAGTTATTGGCTACTTTAGTCGATTATTATTTTCAAACAAATCAAGCGGAAAAAGCACTTACTTTTTTAGAAGAATTAGTAAAAGCGACTCCAAATAACGGTAGAGCACATTTGGCTTTGGCAGATATTTATAGGCAACAAGGCAAGCAAGTATTAGCGTACGTTGAATTGAAAAAAGCATTTCAATGTGAAGATGTTGATATCGATACTAAAATGAAGATTCTAATCAATATTCATGAAGCA
Source organism: Flavobacteriales bacterium (assembly GCA_009885545.1). GTDB lineage: Bacteria > Bacteroidota > Bacteroidia > Flavobacteriales_D > Crocinitomicaceae > M0103. Next base: position 16,912 of record VFKM01000028.1, on the reverse strand, counting down.
AGTTATAAGATTGATGCTGAAGTCTACGAATTAGTGGAAATGATAGTAATTCAACATCCAGCAGATGCGAAAGTTCATTCTATTCGTGGTGATTATATGTTACGGGCAGAAAAAGAAGAGGAGGCGCTTAAATCATACAAAGAAGCATTGAAATATGATAAGACACAGTATCCTATCTGGAACCAAGTGTTGATCATGGAATACCAAAATTCAAAATTTGAAGAATTATATGACGACAGTAAAGTGTGTTTAGAATATTTCCCAACAATGGCAGCTGTGTATCTTTTAAACGGATTAAGTGCTGTTCAATTGAAAAAATATGAAGAAGCAATTACCATTTTAGAAACGGGAAAGGACCTTGTTGCGAATGATAAATTAATGGAATCAGAAATTTACAGTCAATTGGGAGAAGCATACTTTGGTAGTAAAAATTTTACTGCAGGGAAAATGAATTACGAAAAGGCAATGGTTTTAGATCCGAATAGCATGCTTATAAAAAATAATTATGCCTATCGTTTAGCTTTAGCAAAAATTGATTTACCGAATGCTTTGACAATTGTTAATGAAATAATGAAAGAGAATAATGATGTGCCACATTTTATTGACACGAAGGGATTTGTTCTTTTTCAATCTGAAAAATATGCAGAAGCATTGTTGTTTTTTGAAAAAGCCTTTAAATTACAACCTTCAGATAAAATCATCGTTGAACATTTAGGAGACGGTTATTTTAAGACAGATAACAAAGGAAAAGCTGTTGAATATTGGATCAAAGCAAAGGAATTAGGCTCAACCAATAAGAATCTTGATAAGAAAATTGAACGAAAAGAATATTATGAGCCATTGTATTAAATATTTCTCTTTTATCGGAACAATGGTTCTTTTGTTTTCATGCGCAAAACAAATGACAGATGGGCACCAAGAAAAATTGCCACGCAGAAAAACACAGGATTTAATTGCTACTATGGATAGTTTGTCCCAAATTAAACCAACGTTTTTTTATACTAAAATTGCGACTGATTTTTCAGATACCAATAGGAATATTAGTTTCAAAACTTCTATTCGAATGGTAAAGGACAGTGCCCTGAATACAACTATAACATACGCAAAAATTCCAATTATAAATTCAATTATTACTACTGATACAGTGAAAATTGTCAATAAAAGAGATAAATGTTACATCATCCAAAGTTTAAGTTATATCAAAGAAAACTTTGGGATTGATTTTAATTATCGAAACATGGAAGAATTGATTTTAGGGATGCCGTTGGATTATGACACTACTCAAAAATATTTTCAAATTCATGATCCATATAATTATATTATTTCTTCCCACAAAAAACGCGAGATGAAACGATTGGATCGTAATGGAAGACAGATTGAACGCGAGGATATTTTGGTGAAATATTATTTGTCAGATGATGGAACAAATTTGAAAGGGATGTTCATTGAAAGTCCTTCTGATTCAACAACCATTAATGTAGAATATTTGACAAGAGAAATGGTTCAAGGGTACAATCTTCCGAAAGATGTTTTTATTAAAATTACATCACCGAGAAATCAAATGCGCATCACATTAAGTTACGATAAAGCTGAGATTGATCAGCCGCAACCATTATTTTTTGTAATACCTGAAGGATATGAAAAGTGTGAATAAAATAATAATCATTCTAATTTGTTTTTGCACTACTTCCTTGTTTGCACAAACAACAAGTGAGAAATTAAAAACAGAACAATCACGTTTGGAAAAGAAAATTTCCAATACGAAATCGCTTTTGAATAAATCAAAGAGTAATACAGAAGCTTCTTTGAATGAATTGCGTTTAATTGACAATCAAATAAAATTCAGAGAGGAATTGGTTTCAAATTTTGACAGTCAAGTTCGTGGTGCTGAAATTAAAGTCAATGAAAAAAGCACAGAAATTAAAGATTTGCAAAATAAACTGGCTAAATTAAAGGCTCAATACAAAGACTTGCTTTTATACGCATACAAGCACCGTAATAAATTTGGGAAGATGATGTTTGTATTCTCATCTACGAATTATAACGAAGCAATTAAACGAGGCAATTATCTTGAACGAATTGCTGACATTCAAAACAAACAATTTTTAATCATTCGTCAACATCAAGGTTTGATTAAAAAGGAAATTTCATCAATTGAAAAAGAAAGGCTTTATAAATTAGCTGTTTTAAATGAGAAAAAATCTGAAAAATCTGCTATTGAGAAAGATAAACAAAAGCAAGAAGTAGTATATAAAAAGTTCAAACAAGAGGAGGGTGCATTAGTGAGTCAATTGAAGGCGGATGAAAAGAAAAAAGCTGTTTTAAAGCAAAAAATCAACGATGCAATTCAAAATGAAATTGCAGCCGCTGAAGCTAAACGAAAAAAGGCGGATGCCTCCGCCGCTGCAAAAAAGAAGAGTGAAACGACAACAACATCTTCTACAGATGCAGCTCCAAAGACAGAAGCTACTAAAGAGAAAGTAATCAATGTAAGTGTTGAAACAAAAGAAACTACCGCATTAAGTAAGAGTTTTGAGGGGAATAAAGGGAAATTACCTTGGCCGGTTGATAAGGGGTCATTGACAGAAGGTTTTGGTAAAAATGCACATCCCACACTGGATAATGTTTTCACGAACAACAATGGGATTGATATTAGCTCTCCTAAAAATTCGCAAGTTAGAGCTGTTTTTGAAGGAGAAGTGACAAGTATTTTGAGTATTCCAGGTGCTGGAAAAGTTGTTATTATTAAGCATGGAAATTATAGAACAGTTTACACGAACTTGCAAGATACATACGTGAAAACAGGGGCTAAAGTAACGACGAAACAAGCAATTGGTTCCTTATTAGTGAGTGAAGGCTCATCTGTTTCTGTAGCACATTTTGAAATTCATCAGGTTCTTGGAACATTGGTGCAATGCTTGAATCCTTCTTTGTGGGTAACGCATTAAAAGGAATCTATTGATCTCTTTTTTTAGTTATTGATTGGTCACTTTCTTCTTCAAAGAAATCTCCAACGCAATAAAAATGGCACACATTCCCCATACGGGTACGGCAGCTTTGTCGGTGTCTAAGAAGTTATTTAGTACGCCATGTACAAAATAGGTCGTTAAAGAAAGAATCATTGATAAAATTAAAACCCGCATTTCTTTGTCTTCTTTTGGCCAACGAATATAAAGTGTAATTCCTTTATAGAAAATAGTAAATACAATTAGCAACACCGAAATAAAACCGATTGTTCCCATTTCCGCTAATGGTCCTAAATATTCACTATGAGCATTTCCTAAATTCCCAAAATTGGTGGAAATAACAGTGATATTTTCTGCATGTTGAAAGCGTGCATATTCAAAAGCAAAAGTTCCAGGACCAAAACCAAAAAATGGCCGTTCTTTATACATATCTATTGCACACGTCCAACGATTGATTCTTTCTAAATTCGAAGCATCTGTTGTAACGTTTGCAGCCGATTCTAGTTTCTTACCGAAGTCTTCTGTAGTATGTTCAGATTTGTTTTTTGACATGTTTATTTGAATCTCATTCCAAGAGAAAAAAAGCAAAGTACCAATGAGAACAGCAATTCCAGCGATGATTCGAAATTTAATCTTAAAACGGATGAGTCCCCAAACACCGACTGCTGCAAAGACGCTTAACCATGCTGCCCGAGTATAGGAAAAAAACAGTCCTAAAAGGGTAATGGTAATGAAGCCTATGATGGTTGCTTGAACAAGTGGATGGTGTTTTTTGGAAAAATATAAACCAAAAACAAGTGGTACACTTAAAGCGACAATTGCACCATAAATCGTGTGATCTTTGAAAAATGGCGACATAACCCAATGCCCTTCTTTTTCACCAAATTGATATGAAGCATGAACAATTAAGGTATACGTAATGGCGATTATCATACCGATAATGAACAACCAAATGAAGCGTTTGATATTTTTTGAATTAGTAAAAAAGGCAGGTCCAAAGATCACAAGCGGGACAATAAACCACAAGCGAGACAGCAAGTATTTTAAAGAAGTCACCGGGTCAGTGCTTGTGATGGAAGTAATAAATATCCAAAACAGATAAAATCCTAACGTCCAAATAATCGGACTTTTCCAAATTTCTTGGACTATAAATGGTTTTTGAATTTGCAGTAAGATGAACAGCAACATCAATGTGAAAAGAATGGGTTCTGTTGGAACGAACAAACCAAAACTTTGCGTGTATTCCTCAATGTTAACTGAAAGTGGTGTTAAAAATGCTAAACTTAGGAAGGTCCATTCGGTTTGAAAAATCGCGAAATAAATCGCCATTAAACCAAAAGGAAACAATGATAAATAGGCAAGATCTTGCTGTATAAAATATACAGACAATAGGATAAATGCTATTCCAAGGAAAAGGAAAAGACTATTTCGTTGGATAAATTGCACGGTATTAAGCTAGTTTTTTCAACTCTTTGACTCTGTCAGTAATCAGTAATGCAAAAACCATAAATACAAATGTACCTATCATTGAAAGTAAAACGATAATTAAACGTTTTGGTTTGTCTTTTTTATCTGCGACTACTGCTTGTTCAACAACGAATTTGTGGTTAAAGACAGAGTTTGCATCTGATTCAGCTTGTTCGTATGAATCAAGAAATTTCTCCAATTTCACAATTTTCTCATCACGAATTTGTTCTAAGGCGTCGAATTTCGCACCGTACTTTAAGTTAATGTCAATCTGTTGACGAAGGAAAGTTCTATCTTCTTGATTTTTAGCATCAACGAAAGCTTGAAATAGGTTTGTTCTTCCCTCAATAGAAACAACTCCTAAATCTGCTAAACTGTCCATTTTAACCAAAACAAGTTTTAAATCTTGGTCCAATAGATTTTTCTTACGGGTATTAATTTCAAATGCTGGCCAAGTTCTTTCGGCAACCATATTGTTTTTAACAGTATCGATTAAATCTACAATTTTGTTTGCCATTTCGGCTGCTAAATCAGGATCTTGATCCAAAACATCAATTTGAATTGAGCCGTATCGCGTGCGAATAAAAGCGAAATGCCCTTCATATTCTTTCATCAATAAATAATGCTTGTTGGCATCATTAGAATCAATGTCGTAATGTTTCATTAAATCAAACTGATCTACGATTTTATTTCTAATACGTGAAGATTGTAAGATTTGAATTAATTGTTCTGCTTGTTCTTCTTCACCAAAATCCATTGCTGCTGCTTTAGCATTTCTTTGTTCTGAAAAGGAAACAGTACTTGTCGCTGCAGGAAAAACAATTGCAGTTGATAAGTACAGTGGCGTCATCAATAAAGAAATTACAGTAGAAACGACTCCTGCAATTCCTGTAATTAGCATAAGTATTTTTCTTTTTCGCCAAATAAAGAGTAAAAGATTTTGTCTTTCCTTCTCTATTTCTTTCATTTGATCTGTCATTCGTTTTGTTTTTGTAGTGCGAATTTAGTGTTAATACTTAGGACAATCGAAATTCTATCAGTTTTTTAGTATCAAAAGACTTAAGTATGCATTTGTTTTTGACAGACTTATTAACTCATTTCTTCGAGAAATATTTTAAATACAGAGGAAATTAATTTATAGATTTTCTTTAAAACTTAATTTCAATGCTTTAATATCTATGAACTTGAAAACAAATAACCCAATTATTCCTATTATAATTTGAGCAGATAAAACAAGTGAATGATTTGTTGAAATAAATGGAATTAGAAACATCAAGAGGAGGAAACCACAAAAATTCAAAATTTGATGCAAAGAGATCCTAATCGAAAATAGTTGATGGCAATAATACATTTGAATCAAAGCCGTAAATGATTGTGTTGTTAAAGTCGCAAATGCGGAACCGGCTGCCCCATATTTTGGAATTAGTAATGTATTTAAAACGATATTCAAAATAATTCCAACTATGGATAACTGGTTCATAAATTTCATATTTCCGTTAGCCGTCAAAAGGGTTCCATAAATAAGACTAATGCACATTCCAATAAAACTCCACATCAACCATTGGAAGGAAAAAACGGATTCTATTATGTTATTTTTATAGATTATACCCAACAGAAATTCTGCATTGTGAAAGCATATAAATGCAAGAAAAATCGCTCCGCCAACAAGCAAATTTCTGGAAGTTTTTAAAAGCGGGAAAACTGTTTCTCTTTTTGTTTTTAATAAGCGGGAAAAAATTGGGAACAACAGGTTTGCGAAGATCATTCCGAACATAAAAAAAGCATCTAACAATCGAAATCCTTGTGCATAAACACCTGCTTCAAATTTACCATTTGGATGAATTCTTTCCAACATCACTGAATCTGTTCGTGTATAAATCATCATCAGAAAAATCATCAAAGCATAAGGATAACTTTGCCTTAAAATTGCTAGTGAAAATATCCAATTAAACCTAATTTTTGGTAACCCAATTTTTCGAAACAAGAGTATAAAAGCAAGAATGAAGGTTAAGCCATAACATATACTTTGAATCCAAATAAACCATTCAATATGAAACACTTCTTTCGATGAGACTTTAAACAACACTGCCCCGCAAATAATAATTAGTAAGAGCTTATCTAAAATAGAAATCAATGCATCTGTTTTGAATAAATGCAAACCACCAAAATGACTTCTGAAATAGGCAATGAAAGTGATAAGCAATTGATTAAAAATCAAGATGTAAAGGATAGTTAATTGATTCCCTCGATAACCAATGCCAATTCCAATTGATAAAGTAACAATGGTGTAAAAGGCAAATAGAATAAGTCGAAAACTGAATATTTTACCAATATACCGTGAGGCAATGTGTGGATATTGAGCAATGTTTTTTGTTGTGTAATTATTGATCCCAAGATCCGCCAGAATGTTAAATAAATAGGTGAAATTTAATATAGAAAAATACAAGCCATATTCCTCGGCTCCAACACGATTTTGAACTGTAGCATCAATTCCAAAGATAGCCAATGGTTTTACCAGTAGGTTTAAAACAACAATTAGAACTAAATTTGAAATGAATTTTTTTTGCATCTGCGAAATTAACGCAAAAAGAATCGTTTAATTTGAAATAAAGATAAAATTTTGATTATCGTGCTTGTGCGAATCAAATGAAACAAGTTCGTCATTTACAACAACCAATGCTCGATAGTTTAGATCAGACAATAAATTGAAACAATTTATACGATTTTCATTGTCCCACAGTTCCGCATATATGATTGGATGATTTGATTCTATAATTCGTTTACCACCTTTTAATGCAAAGTATTCAAAATTCTCAATATCAATTTTAATTCCTTGAATTGCTTCACCATTTAATAGATTATCCAAAGTGTTTAGCGCCACGCTGTATTCTTCTCCTTCGTTCCAATCTGTTATTGATTCATGTTTAATATGACTCAATCCTTGCATTTTCGTTTTTCCTTGATGAGGTAATATCATTTGAACTTTTCCTTCTGTTTCACCAACAGCGGTCTCATAGATTTTAATTTTTTTCAGATGATATTTTGCTATTATTTTCTTTAAAACAGATAAATTATCTGGAATAGGTTCAAAAGCGTGAATAGTCGAATTGGGTAAATTTTGTGCCAAATGAACTGTCATAATGCCAATATTTGCACCCACATCAAGAACAGCACCTTTTCCATCTTCTAGTAATGTCAAGAAATGAAAGAAATCTTTTTCATTTGAATCCGAACGTAAAGTCCTGATTTTGAATATAGCAAAGACATACAGATAAGTCCGAAAACCCATTAATTTTTGCAATATGTACTTCACTGAATTCTTCACTTCTTCTAAAACGTCGCTAAGTTAGGTAAAGTTGGCGACTTTTTGAAGGTTGTGAGTTATTAGTTGCGAATTACAAATTACAAATTCCGAATTCCGAATCCACCGGTTATTTCACTAAAAACTTAAATCCTTTTCCATGAACATTCATAATTTCAATGGCTTGATCTTCTTTTAAAAGTTTACGCAGTTTCGCGATATAAACGTCCATACTTCGACCATTGAAATAATTATCATCACCCCAAATTGCTCGCAAGGTAGCTTGGCGGTCAAGAATTTCATTTTCGTTCTTGACTAATAATTTCAACAATTGATTTTCTTTTGTCGTTAACTTTTTAACTCCTTCAGCTAAATGTAGCAGGCGTAACTCAGGTTCATATTTAATTTTTCCAACCATCATCAATGCATCTTCGTTAGCGTCTCCGGTTTCAACACGTCTTAATACTGCATTGATACGAGCAAGTAACTCTTCCATTGAAAAGGGCTTTGTTAGATAGTCATCTGCACCAATCGCAAAGCCTTCCAACTTATCTTCTTTCATAGCTTTTGCTGTTAGAAAAAGAATAGGAACTTTTTTGTCAATTTCCCGAATTTCTTTCGCCAACGTAAAACCGTCCATTTCTGGCATCATCACATCAAAAATACAGAAGTCGTAATTACCGCCAGTAAATTTTTCAAAGGCAATCTTACCATTCCGAGCAAGGTCTGCATCAAAACCTTTTGTTTTGATAAAAGTATGCAACAAATGCCCTAAGTTATCATCGTCTTCAGCTAGAAGTATATTTATTTTTTTGCTCATATTTTCTCTTTCATTACAAGTATAAATTCTGATCCTTCACCAAATTTACTGCGAACAAGGACATTCCAGTTATGAGAATCAGCTATTGCCTTAACATAACTCAATCCAAGTCCAAAGCCTTTGACATCATGTAAATTTCCAGTTGGAATACGATACAATTTATCAAATATTTTATTAATGTGTTCCTTTTTTATTCCAACCCCGTGATCTTTAACGCTTAAAAGTAGTTTCTTATTTTCTCGCTTTAAATTAATTTCTATTTCTGGTGCTGAAGCACTGTATTTAATTGCATTGTCTACTAAGTTTGAAATGATATTAGTCAAATGCATTTTGTCCGATGTAATTTCAATTAATTCATTAGGTAGGTTTATTTGAATATGTCCTCCTGAGTTTTGAATTCTAAATTGTGCATTTTGTGCTACATTTTGAACTAGTTCATTTAAAACAACGCGCTCTTCTTTTAATTTAATTTTGCCTTTATCCATTACAGCACTTTGAAGAATCCGTTCAACCAGTAATCCTAAGCGCTTATTTTCGTCATTGATCATTTTGACAAAAGGAGCAATATTTGTCATGTTTTGCTTCACCATATCCGGATCATTCAATGCTTCGCAAGCCAATGAAATAGTTGAGATAGGGGTTTTGAATTCATGTGTCATATTGGAAATGAAATCATTCTTTATTTCTGACAATTTGTTTTGAGCTAGAATAGTCTTAAACATAAACATCAAGGCAACAATAATCAAAATCATTAATGTTAAACTGATTGTCAATGAACCCCACATTTCGTGGAATAGGAAAATGCCTTTTTTAGGGAAGTAGATATGAATATATATATCTTCATCTAAGATGTTACTCGGAAATAAAGCCGTTTTACCAGTCAATAAAGTGTCCAGTTTTTGATTGTAATTAGGAGGTGAATGAGCAAATTTGATTGGAATACCGTATTCATTGGTGATCATGAATTGGTAGGTTTGAGGTAAATCATCATTCCCAATTTCTGTTTGGATAACAGAGTCTAAAAAAACTGGGTCAATTCGTGTTGAAGGGTCTTCGTATACATTGTTTTTAAATGCCTCAACCATCATGTCATTCACAAATTTTGCTTTTTTGAAGATTTGTTGCAGAACCCGTTGATCCAATTGAAAGGCTAATTTTACGGAATCATTATGTGGAACTTGCTTTTTTTGTTTGTCAAATAGATCCCTTAATTGTCTAACATCTCGGGCTAAAACTTTTTGTTCTGTTGTTAAACCAGTCAATGAATCATATGCTTTACCTTTTATCACAAGGTAATTTTGCATTTCCCCATTTTCAAATACTGTCGTGTCTTCAATTGAAATGGATTCTTGAGCTGAAACCAAAAGTTTGAATTCTTCTTTTAACACATCCTTGTATTGACCGCTAAAATCACGGTTTACAATGTGCATATAGCGACGAATGTCTTCTGCTTTTTCATGTCGTACAGCAATTCGTTCTAAAGAAGTTGATAGATTCGTTTCAAACTGCGTTGATTTACGGTCATACAATTGCACAGTTTGAAAAGCTTGAATCACCAATAAGGCAAGTAAGGCAATTACTACAAGAGCAACGATAAAATTGACACGTATTTTCCGCACTTAAATTTTTTTAACGAAATTAAACTTCCAACGGTAGGATTCTTGTTGGCTTAACTTTTTTTAACAGCAATTGGGATTTATTTGTAATACGAGTTGTTTTGGAATTCATATTAATAATTTGTGTATTCTTTCATTTTTCAAATATCTTTTTACCTTTGTCTTAATGAAAATGACGCAGAAATATTATTTCAATTGTAATCATTGGCGCACCAAGTGCCATTTTAGCGTCATTATGATGGCTTGCTAAAAAGCAAGTATTGAGTTACTATTCTCTTTGAAAAATAGAACAATCCAATTTTTTTTAAGTTTTACCGAATATCCATATCATGGAAACATTGATCTTACAACAAGATGGTGTATCAACAGTAGAATACACTCAGAATGAACTTTTACAACGTATTACATATTTAGAAGAAAAATCGGCTGAAATGTATGAAAGTATGCGCTATGCTGGCAATTTGCAACGTTCTATTTTACCGAATCAACGCGTGCTTCAAAACATTTTTACTGATGCGTTTGTCTTTTTTCAACCCAAAGATGTCGTAAGCGGGGATTTTTATTGGACGTTTCAACACAATGATGATGTGTATTTTGCTGTTGGAGATTGCACGGGACACGGAGTGCCTGGTGCTTTAGTAAATATCGCTGGTACGACTTTGTTACGACAAATAATTCGTTTAGATGATGTTTCTGATCCAGCTTTGATAATGAGAATACTAGATCATGAACTAGTAAGTTTGTTCAACGATAACTTGACAGAAGGAACGAGAATGGACGGAATGGATATCGTATTTTGTAAATTCAATTTGCGCAACAAAACAGGCTCTTTTTGTGGTGCGGGAAGACCGTTAATTTTGGTGCGTGATGGAGAGCTCGTGGAATTTAAAAAAGGTCAGGATGCAATAGGTTACAGTTCTACCGGAGAGAAAAATTTCGAAACAATCCATTTCTCTTTGGTTGAAGGAGATCAGTTTTACTTATTTACAGATGGATACACCGACCAATTTGGTGGAGATAATGTGAAAAAATTCAACAGAAAAAGATTCAGAAATTTATTGCTTTCTATAGAAGGTTTTATGTTTGAAAAACAGAAAAAAGAACTCGAGTTGTCTTTTAACAATTGGAAAGGGAATCAAGATCAAATAGATGATGTTTGTTTGATTGGAGTGAGAATATAAGGATTTGACTCCTTTATTTTAGATTTTGTATTTTTATAAACTCATTCAATTAAATGAGTTTATATTTTACCCTCTTTTCAATGAATATTAAAAGTTTGTTTTTTTGTTTTTTTATTGTTGCTCCTTGTTTTTCTCAAAATGCAACGTTAAAATCAAATCAAGAATTTCGAGATAAAATGTCGGAAAAGGCAAAAAAAGACATCCAAGAATTAAAGGAAGGAGTGCTGCTTGTAAGAATAAATAGCAGAAGCAAAGAAATTAATTACTATAAAAAATACGCCAATTTCAAAAAGGCAAATAGCATTGAGACAAAAACAAAAGCCTTCAATAAAGAGTTGATTAAGGCATTCAGGGCGTCAATAGACATATGTCCCGTTTATTTTTTCGAAGACACCTTCTCTACGACTATTTTTACAGGCGATATTGACAAAGTAATTTTCTATACAGATAGTTTAACATTATACCCAACATTAAAAATTTCTAAAGCAAATTTTTTTATAGCTGAATTAGGTGTAACAGAAGGTGATACAACTGGATTTAGGAATGATTATTTCATCTCAACAAATGAAAATGGAACAAGTAGAGAAGCTCGAATGTACAAAGAAGGAAATTTAAATATTTCTGCATTCGTCATTAGAGACCGACGTTTTGTAATGTTGCACGGCCCATTTCCCTATTACGCTAAAATAATGCGTAAAACACCGTCTTTTCAAAAGATGACCAAAAAATTGTTAGTTTGGAATCAAAAAATGAAAGCTTTTAACTAATACAATTTTAATATTTATTAAATCATATACACATGCGTAGTTTCTTTTTACTTATTCTTTTTTTCACTTCATTTTATTCTTCGTCTCAAACAATTATTAATTGGGACCCTGAAATAACGGTTGCAGATGGTTCTGTCTATGGAAACACTAGACCTCGAATTGCACTTGCTGCTAATAATGTTCCAGTCGTTATTTATGGAAAAATTTCAGGTGGAAAGCTGTTCACATCTCGATTTAATGGAGTATCTTTTGATTTGCCAATAGGAATTTTACCTGCTTCAATGAGTAGTTATTTAGCTACTTGGACAGGTCCAGACATTGCCGCGAAAGGTGACACTGTGATTGCTGTTTTTAAACAAAATCCGATGGATTTGGGTAACGTATATGCTGTAAGGTCTGTAGATGGTGGCATAACTTTTTCTGATACTATCCGAGTTGATAATCACATTGGTGGTATTTCTTGGATGCCTTCTTTGGATATTGATGAAAATGGCAATCCATCAGTTGTTTATATGGCGCACGATGCATCAATGACCAATCCTAGGTACAATGTTGTTCATTCAACAGATCAAGGTATCAGTTATCAACCTGAGATGGAAATTGCTACGTCTATTCCTGGAGAAGCCTGTGATTGTTGTCCTGCTGAATATGTAATTGATGGTGCTCAACACGCTTTATTATTTCGGAATAATGATGCCAATATTCGTGATATTTATGCCGTATATTCTAATGACGACGGCCTCACTTACCCTGAGAATGCCAATGTTGACAATTTAAATTGGGCGATTAACGCATGTCCTTCTACTGGACCCCATGGAATGTTTAATAATGGGTCTTTATATACTGTTTCTGCGAGCAGAGCAACTGGATCATTTAGAGTTTATATTTCTGAAACGGCTACAAACCCTTCGTTTTCCGTTCAAACCAATACTATGATGATACCACCAACGAATGCTACTGGTGTTCAAAATTACCCGAGAATAACTGGAGAAAATGACACAATTATTATGGTTTGGCAAGAAGCAGAAACTTCAAATTATGAAATTTATACTGGGTTTACGACAACTGGAACGATTAGTGAAATTGTAAATTCCAAAACGATTGTGAATGATTCTCTTTTTGGATCACAAACGAACCCGGATGTAATATATGCAAACGGAAAAGTGTATGTTGTTTTTCAAGATGCTATTTCAGGTGATGTGATTTATAAAAGTGGAACAATTGGAACACTTTCCATAAAAGATAAGGAGTTAGATCAATACGCGTTTTATCCAAATCCCAACAAAGAAGGAACTTTTTATTTGGATTCACCAATAGCAGATTTGAAAAATTGTAACATCACCACCCTGAATGGTCAAAAATGTGAATTTAAAATTTCTACAATAGGGGATAAGACAGTTATTAAATTGGACAAAATTGTAAAGGGTATTTACTTTTTTAACTTCATCGTTGACGGGGTTGAAAAAACCAATGAGCTGATCATCGAATAATGGAAAAAATCATACTCTTGCATGGTGCATTGGGTTCATCAAAACAACTGAATTCACTAAAAGAAAAATTAAAGAACTCTTTTGACGTTTATTCATTCAATTTTGAAGGGCATGGTGGACGTGCAAGTTCTAATGACTTTTCAATTGCACTTTTTGTTCAGAACACGTTAGATTTTTTGAACGAAAACAATATTGACAACTGTTCATTTTTCGGTTACAGCATGGGTGGTTATGTTGCTTTAAAATTTGCGCAAAGTCATCCTGAAAAAGTCAGACAAATAATAACATACGGTACAAAGTTCGATTGGACTATTGAAAAAGCGGAGAAAGAAGTACTGATGCTGAACCCTGAAAAAATAGAAGAAAAGATTCCTCATTATGCAGATTTTCTAAAACAATTACACCAACCCTTGGATTGGAAAATGGTCATGAATCAAACAGCAAAAATGATGACTTCTTTAGGTGAGAAACCTTCACTTAAAGACGACGATCTAAAATCCATCACAACAAAAACGACAATTTGTGTCGGGTCAAAAGATCAAATGATTAGTATTGAAGAATCTGAAAAAGCTGCGAATCTACTAATGAATGGTGAACTTCATGTTTTTGAGAATTTCGAACATCCAATCGAAAAGGTTGATGTTGGGGTGCTTTCGGAACTTATAAGTTCAAAATTCATAGTATAAAATCAGCCCTACTCCTTCACAAATTGCTCAAATTCAACAGTGTTACCCGAAAAGACTTTTATAAAATAACTCCCTTTTTTCAAATCAACAACATTTACTATTGGATTAAAAGAATGATAATCCGTTGAAAGAACTTTTCTCCCTTGCAAATCAACAATTTCAATCATGTCAATTATCGACTCACTTTTTACAGTAATAAAATCAGCTGAAGGATTGGGAGAAACAGAAAAACTTATCGCCTTTTCATTCTCGAGCAGGGAAAGCCATCCCGGGCTGTTTGGTGTTAACAGTGTATGCAAGTAATTAAAATCTGCAGCCCAAAGATTTCCCAAAGTATCTATTTCTAAACCAAAAAAAGAAGAGAAAATAATTGGGCTGTTTGAAGCATCATAAATATTGGTCCATGTGTCTCCCTCTAGCTTTGCAAGTGCAAAAGCATCTCCATTCACATCTCCAAAAACAGCCCATAAACTATCATCTGCATCAAATTCCATTTCCAATACATTTGCACTTGGCATGTTGAACGTATTATTGGGTGTGATAGTATCTAAAAAATCATAATTGTATGCAAAACTTATTCCTTGTGTACTTCCAACATAAAATGTATCTGTATGTCTCGAAAATTTGGTGTCGTTAAATAAGCACCATAAATATTCAGGGTCTGACATTAAGTGAACGGATGTATTTGTAGATTCAATGTATTGACTAACAAAGGAATTACCATCACTTCCATATAAAAATGTATTTTTAGCATCTATTTCTGGATAGTACTTATTATAGGTTTGAAGAGTACCATTATACCATTTTTTAAATAATAAACCATCAAAGAAAGAAATATAAATTGTATCACCATTTGAACTAATGTTATCATAATTTTCTAAACCAGCATCAATCAAAGAAGAATTATATCCTGTAAAAGAATGAAAGCCATATACATTGATGTTATAAAAAATATCTGATGGCGTGAATGCAAATTGCAAATTATCACCAGGCCAAAGTGGTCCTAACTCACTATCAGCAAAATTCCGGATAGTACCATCATTTTCTATCACCGCTATTTTTGTATCTTGAATGAGCCACATATCATTTGTATAAGGATTTATTTGAAAACTACGGTTGGGTGATGTTTCAAACGAGCCAATTTTATTGATTGATTGCCAAGTTTGGGTAAATCCAGTATTTAAAAAAGATAATGCGATGACAATTAGTAATAATTTTGAAGCTCTCATAATTTTATTTAAAATCCTACTCCTTCACAAATTGCTCAAATTCAATAGTGTTACCCGAAAAGACTTTTATAAAATAACTCCCTTTTTTCAAATCAACAACATTTACTATTGGATTAAAAGAATGATAAACCGCTGAATGAACTTTTCTCCCTTGCAAATCAATAATTTCAATCATATCTATTAAAGACTCACTTTTTACAGTAATAAAATCAGCTGAAGGATTTGGTGATATTGACAAACTAATCTCATTTTCATTCTCCAATAATGAAAGCCATCCCGGGCTGTTTGGTGTTAACAGTGTATGCAAGTAATTAAAATCTGCAGCCCAAAGATTTCCCAAAGTATCGATTTCTAATCCTTGAAAAGTTGAGAAATCAATTGGGCTATTTGAAGCATTATAAATATTGGTCCATGTATCACCTTCTAATTTTGCCAATGCAAAGGCATCTCCATTCACATCTCCAAAAACAGCCCATAAACTATCATCAGCATCAAATTCCATTTCCAATACATTTGCACTTGGCATGTTAACACTATTATTGGGTGTGATGGTATCTAAAAAATCATAGTTATACGCGAAACTTATTCCTTGTGTGCTTCCAACATAAAATGTATCTGTATGTCTTGAAAATTTGGTGTCGTTGTAAATACACCATAAATACTCAGGATCTGACGTTAGAATTATTGCTGTGTTCGTAGATTGAATATATTGTGCAATACTCGAACCTCCATTATTTCCGTATACAAATGGCCCCTTAGCATCTATCTCAGTAAAGCTCTTATTGTAACTCTCAATTATACCATTGTAGAACTTTCTAAAACCATTGAGATTTGTCATTGTTACATAAACGGTGTCAAGATTACTTGTCATATTAAGGTAACCTTCAAAACTTGCATCTATCAACGAAGAATTATATCCCGTAAAAGAATGAAAGCCATATACATTGATGTTGTAAAAAATATCTGATGGCGTGAATGCAAATTGCAAATTATCACCAGGCCAAAGTGGTCCTAACTCTGTATCATTAAAATTACGAATTGTCCCATCATTTTCAACAACTGCAATTTTATCATCTTGAATTAACCACAAATCATTTGTGTAAGGATTAATTTGAAATTTACGTACTGGAGCTGTTTCAAATGAACCAACTTTATAAATTGATTGCCATGTTTGGGTAAATCCAGTATTTAAAAAAGATAATGCGATGACAATTAGTAATAATTTTGAAGCTCTCATAATTTTATTTAAAATCCTACTCCTTCACAAATTGCTGAAATTCAACATTACTTCCCGAAAAGACTTTTATAAAATAACTCCCTTTTTTCAAATCAACAACATTTACTATTGGATTAAAAGAATGATAATCCGTTGAAAGAACTTTTCTCCCT
>VFKM01000181.1 GCA_009885545.1 Flavobacteriales bacterium | reverse complement strand
TATCCCAATGACAATAATCACACTCATCACCCTTTGGATTTCAAAGCGAATCAAACAGCGCAAAACGCCTCCCCACAATCATTAACCCGAAGTGGGATTAAGTCTCCCCCTTTGGAGGGGGAATAAGGGGGAGGTTATTAGGGCCTTGAAAGAATCGGCTGGGTCCCACAGGACGAAGTTGCGCAAAAATTTCTGGGTGTTTGAGTCAGAGGCACGAGGATGAGTTTCAGAAATTTTAGCAACAAGGACAATTTGGGTAGCCAATTCTTTCCAGCCCTAGACCTTTTTTGTTTCTTTTTTGGGGCAATGCCAAAAAAGAAAAATCATTTAAAATCAAATACAATGAACGTTAACTATATCAAACACTTGGAAAATATCTTCGCCAAAATAAGCCTGGATGATCGTCTTTCGACCGTTCATCTAGGCTTATACTATAGCCTGTTTCACCAGTGGAATTTGGCAAAGTTCCAAAACCCAATTTCCATTTGTAGATCAGAGCTCATGAAAACGTCCAAAGTGGGTTCAGCGAATACATACACTCGTTGTTTGCGCGAATTAAATGATTGGGGATATATTGATTACAAACCTTCAAATAATCCATGTCGAGGTTCATTGGTCAACATGTACAGATTTGATATAAGTACTGATAATAGTTGTGATAACAGTTGTGATAATGGTAATGATACAACTCCTGTAATAGCTGTGCGACCTTCTATAAACATTATAAACAAAAAGAAACATATAAACATTATAAACAAGTATAGGGTCGATTCAGAAATCGACCAGCCAACAAAGTCGAAAAGAGAGATTTTTATTTCTCCTTCTTTGGAAGAGAAAGCGATTAGGCTTTCGAAGACTGAGGCTCGAACGGGAAGTTCGAATAGCCGAGGGACAGCAATGGATTTACCAAATCTTGAACAAATAAAAGAATTCTTTAAGGAAAAAAACAAATCAAATCTAGATGCTGAAAAATTCTTCAATCATTTTGAATCCAATGGTTGGTTAGTCGGTGGAAAATCTAAAATGAAAAACTGGCAAGCTGCAGCGCGAAATTGGATGTTGAATTCGGATAAATTTCAATCTCAGAAAAAACAACCAACGCCAGGGAATCTGAATGTCAATCAGAATAAAGATTACTCTGTTCCATTGTAACAAGGTCCTGATATCCTAAAGTCTTAAAATCCTTAAATCTCAATTATGCTTCACAAATGCTTCACCATTTCCAACGGTTACAGAAATTTCAACTTTACGACATGCATCCAATACCTCAATCACTTGGGAAAGCAAAAATACGGTTCAAAATTCTCCATTCGTAAAGAAGACCTGCACCTCATCCATAAGCTCATTGCCTATGCAATCGGTGAAGAAAAACTTTGTTCTAATTACGGAATTGATCTCGATAAAGGAATTCTTCTTACTGGACCTGTTGGTTGTGGAAAGACATCATTAATCTCATTGCTGCCCAATTTCATGTATGCGAACCAAAAATATTTTGTCAAAAACACGCGTGACATTGCTTCCGAATTTCACAAAGAGGGCTATGAAATTATTCAGCGTTATGGTTATCGTGAAAAACCCTTTTGCATTGATGACTTGGGCGTTGAGCACAACATTAAACACTTCGGAAATGAATGTAATACAATTGGGGAAATCATGCTTCAACGCTATGAATTGCAAGTAAGCCAAGGAATCATTACTCATGCAACAACGAACTTAAATGCAGATGAATTGGAGGATATTTATGGGATTAGGGTGAGGTCGAGGTTGAGAAGTCTGTTTAATTTGGTTTCGTTTCCGATGGAAACATTAGACAAGCGAAAATAAATTAAATAATGGAGATAAAAAATCGTTTTCATTTGCTATGCAGTTCTACTGCATACATCCTCTCTAAATTTGTTTTATCCAATTCACTAATCGTAATGAATGAGCTATTAGAAGAAAGGATAAGTCATTCGAGGTACTGTCCCTATGATAGGAATGTAAATTGTTTAGTTATGCGAATTCCAATTGGAACAACAGCAAAAACTGGAGAGAAATGTCCTGAAAGCGGAATTTGGCAAGTAGTTGGAACTCCAACAACTAATGCTCCAATAGCGAAAGGGAATACCATCCCTCCATACTCTGGAAAAGCGGTAGCTTGGAAACTTATCCAATATGCTTAATCAGAAAAAGGGGATTTAATCCCCTTTTTCCTATTTTTACTTTTTTGATTTTTTAGATTCACCCTATGGCCACAAATAAACATGCAATTATTCGTTATCGTATCTTGGACAATTGCTTTCGAAGCAAGTACAAACGTTATTTTATTCAAGATTTAATTGACAAATGTTCGGATGGTTTATCTGAACATATGGGTGAAACCGTTACTGTTTCTAGACGCCAGATATTTGACGATATGAACTTCATGAAAAGTGAAGCAGGTTATAATGCACCGATAGAATCTTATAAAGATGGACGTCCCGTGTATTACCGATATGACGATTCAAATTTCAGCATTGAGAAAAGTCCAATAAACAATGAAGAATTAGAACAAATTTCAGATGCTTTAGAAATATTTGGGAGAATTAAAGGATTACCAAATTTTGAATGGCTGGCTGAACTAGAGACAAAATTACGAGATAGCATAGAGCCTGATCAAAATGCAATTATAAGCTTTGATCATAATCCGTATTTAAAGGGAATTGAAAATCTACAAACACTTTACAATTTTATCAAACAGAAAGTTGTTCTGAAAGTAAATTATCAAGGTTTTAAAATGGAAGATCAGATACCGTATACTATTCATCCATATCATTTGAAGCAATTCAATAATCGGTGGTTTTTGTTTGGATTAAATGAAGAATTGGACAAAATTCAAAATTTACCACTTGATCGCATTCTTGAAATAGAGCCTGTCAATAATTCATATAAAGATTGTACAATTGATTTTGAAGAGTTTTTTGAAGATATTATCGGAGTAACGAATCCGGAAGAACAAATAGCGGAAGATATTGTCCTAGAATTTACGGAACATAGACTACCTTATGTAATATCCAAACCAATTCATGGTTCTCAGAAATTTAAAGATGGAAAAATACATTTAAACTTAAAAATCAATCGGGAATTCACTAGTTACTTAATGTCCTTCGGTGCTGATGTTGTTGTTCTATCACCAGAAAACTTAAAAATCATTATGATCGAAGAAGCAAAAAAAATTATTAATATCAATTAATGCAGATGTACTGCATAGAAAAACAAGATATTTGAACTAAATTATTTTATGAGAGAATTTTCAATTGATGATATTAATCCCATTGAAGGGATAAAAAGGCGAATTTGGGATATTTTTAATGTACTGAGAGGCGAAATTAGCGTTGAAGATTATGAAATAATACTTCTAATAATCACTTATTATCGCGAAGATATCTTGATTGAAGATGTGTTTAGTGAAAAACTAGATAGCAGAGAATTTGATAATTTAGTTTTTAATCTTCTTCAGTCGAAAGAAAAAAACTCTAAGTTTATTGAAATACACGAGGAACTTACACCAATTCTGAAAGGAATGAGTCCAGAAGGATTCAGGAAAATTCTTACTATCGTTAGATCTTTAAATAAACAGGTTCTTGATAAATATTTTTTAGAAATTTTTGATGATATTCTTTCTACAATAATTGAATCAAAAGGCGTAAGGAGTGCTGAGCATATACAGCCATATGAGTTAACGAGATTTATAACTGGGATAAGTTCCGAAAAAGAAACTGATCATATTTTTAATCCTTTTGCTGGATTAGCATCATATGGAGTTTTATTTGAAAATGGAAGTAAATATTATGGACAGGAGTTGCGCAAAAGAACATGGGTAATTGGAGCGCTTAGAGTTATTGCTTCTAGACGTCCTGGAGAGTCTAAATTTTATTGTGATAATTCAATAGTAAATTGGCCTCAATCTAAATTTGACATTATCGTTTCCACTCCACCATTTAGGGCACCAATAACGAACAATCTATATGATCTACCACCATTTATAAAAACTGCAGAACAGTTTCTATTGTTTAAAGGTGTTGAGTCTCTGAATCCCAAAGGCAGAATGATTGTCGTTTTACCACAGGGATTCCTTTCTAATGGATCTGGGGATAAGAAAATAAGAGAAATTCTTATTGAATCTGGGAACTTAGAAACAGTTATTTCATTACCATTGGGGATTTTTCAGGGAACTGGAATTAAAACATGCATTTTAATCATTGACAAGGCTAAATCTTCTGATAGATTAGTGAGGTTTATTAACGCAGAATCGTTGTATAATAACTCATCAAAGAAAAAAACACTAGATGATTACAAGTTAGGTGGAATTTACTCAAATGCTAACCAAAGTAAATATTCTTGGTTTGTTGATATTGATCAAATTCGAAAGAATGATTATAATTTAATTGGAGATCGCTATCAATTTGAGAATATTGATGGTGTTCGACTGGAAGAAATTATTAAACCTTTTGTTGGATTCAGGGCTCAAGAAGGTGAAAACGGCAGAATCGTTCGAATAAGGGATCTAAGTAATGACCCGATTGATAGTGTACTTGATTTATCAAAGGTTGTAGAAGATATAATATCGCGACCTGGCTTTAAGCGAATTGATTCATCTTGTCTATTGTTGGCTACACGTTGGAAATCATTAAAGCCAACCTATTTTCAGTATAATGGAACACCAATTTTCATTTCTAATGACATAGAAGCTTTCTATATTGATAGTTCTAATGTCAATACAACGTATTTGATTAATGAGTTAAACGCTGACTATGTCAAGGAGCAATTAATAGGATACAGTGCATCAGCAAGTATTCCTTATATTAGAAAGGCAGATCTTCTGAAGATTATTGTAAAGCTTCCATCATTAGATGAACAAGAGGGAAAGGTTAAAGGTTTGGCTGAGCTTTCTGAAAAATTTAAAACTTTAGAGAAAGAGCGCAATGCATTAGCACATGGGCGAGCTTTATCTCAATTTGATGAGTTCGCATCTTTAAAACATACTTTAGGGCGTCCTAGGCAAAATATTTTGGATTGGGCTGATAACCTTTTGGACTTTTTATTGAAGAACAGTGTAGATATTAAATCTATTAATAGTGAATTCAAGGGTTTTTATGGATTGGATATCACAGAAGCATTGAAGGAAATAAAGAAAGATGTTGGTTACATGACAGAAATTCTTGAACGTGGTGAAAAAGGGTTAATACTCGAAGACTACCCTTTATCACTTGTGTCGTTGAAACAATTGAATCAGTTTATAACTGGTCAAAACAACAATGGATTTAAATTTTCTTTGAAAAAAGAGATCTTGAAAGATGCAGATTTATCTGGTCGTGGGATTGATTGTAATATGACATTACTAAAAGTATTGTTGGACAATATTCTAACAAATGCAGATAAATATGGCTTCAAAGAAAAGTCAGATTCGAATCGAGTAATGATTGAATTAATAGAACAGGGCGAAAAACTAATATTTAGAATCCGTAATAACGGAAAGCCATTCCCTAAGAACTTTTCACAGGAGAAATTCGTTGCAAAATTCTCTACGGCGCATCCGGAAAAAGGAACTGGTCTAGGGGGATATGACATTAATAGGATCGCTACCTATTTCGGTAACCCGAGTTGGATGCTTCATATAGATGATAAAGAAATTTACCCGGTAGAGTTTGAATTTATGTTTAAAATAAAATTGATTGGATAGTTATGGAGTACAATGTTTTATGGATTGATGATGAGCACGAAACCTTATCAGGAACCAAAGGAAGAGCAAAACGAAATGGGATTAACCTCATTCCATTCAAATCGTTAGACGGAATTGATGAACTCGAGAGAAATTATTTCTTTTATGATGGGATTCTCTTAGATGCGAAATTTTTAGAAAGTGATAACGATATAGCGGGTTCAGAAGATACTGATAATGTTCACCGTGCTAAAGAAAGAATTTTACAACTTCCTAAGAAGTTTGAAATATTTGTTTTAACTGGTCAAGCTGAAGCGTATGATGATCGTCAATTCACGAAGGCCTTCCTCAAGGTTTATAAGAAAGCTGACGATGGTGACATAGAACAACTTTTTAAAGACATTAAAGATGCTGCAGACAAACAAGAGGATACCCAAATCAGACATCAATACAAACCAGTTTTTGATGGTATCAAATCAAATCCAAACCTTCAAAAACACAGTAATTCATTAATCGGTCTTTTAAAAAATATCGATACACACCAAGATTATACATCAGTACGGAAAACATTAGAAAGCCTATTTAAAGCTCTTTCTGAGGTTTGTATTATTCCTCCAAAATTTGTAGGTGAGCAAGGATGGATTAATGGTACTTCGAAATTTATTTCTTGTACGCATCCAAGATATGAATTCCACGACAAAGATTTTATTCATTCAACAATCAGTGAAACTTTAAGTTATGTATTGAATTTAGTACAAGATGCGTCTCACATTGAAGGTGAATTAAAATATAAAATTGACGATTACAGTAGAGTTAACAAATCAGGATACTTATACAAAAGCGTTGTGTTTTCCTTGCTAGAAATTTTAGTTTATTTCTGTAAGTTGATCAAAGAAAATCCTAATCCTGACCAAAACCAAAAAAGATGGTCTAAATTGATTAATCCGAACGAAGACTGGCGAACTGGTCACATAGCAAAATTTTCTCAAAATGGATGGGCTACTTTTATCTGTGATGATAAAGCCGATGAAATAGGGATTCATCCAAATGAGGTCAACAAACATAATCTAACAAAGGATAAGGAAATTGAAATTCGAGTAGAATTTAACCATCAAACACAAAAATTTTGGGTTAAAGAAATCATTGTTTAACTGATGCACTTCCACTGCATTCATTAATCATATCTTTACAAAACCAAAACATACAACACATGATAACAGGAGAATTAAAATCACAAATTGATCAAATCTGGAATACCTTCTGGACAGGTGGAATAACGAATACAATTACCATCGTAGAGCAACTTACTTACCTCATTTTTATCAAAGATTTAGATGAAACAGAAGTACGTAATGAATTAAAAGCGAAACGTGGATTCAAGTACACGCCAGTTTTTGTCAAAGAACAACAAGATTTCCGTTGGAAAAATCTAAAAGAATTGGATGTAAATAAGCGTCATGAGTTGTTTAACAACAACGTAGACGGAATCTTTCCTTTCATTCGTAATTTAGGGAAAGATAAAAGTCTGTTTTCTGTTTATATGAGAGGAGCAACTTTTGGGATATCTAAACCAATGGTGTTGGACCAAGTAATGGAAAAGTTGGAAAATATCGACATGACCAACCAAGATACCAAAGGAGATATTTATGAATACTTACTTTCTAAATTAGAAGGAGGAGGAACAGCGGGACAATTCAGAACGCCACGTCACATCATTAAATTAATGGTGGAATTAATGAAACCAACTTTGGAGGACACCATTTGTGACCCATCTGCAGGTTCTGCAGGGTTTTTGGTAGGAGCAAAAGAGTACATCGATAAGCATTATTCAGTAACTGATTTAGACAAAGCAGCTGAACACATCAATAAAGAAATGTTCAACGGGATGGAGTTCGATGCCACTATGTTGCGTATTGCATCCATGAATTTATACTTACATGGTGTAGAAGAACCAAATATTATCGATGTTGATGCAGTGAGCAAAGACAACACCATATCAAATGCTTACACCTTAGTACTTGCGAATCCGCCTTTTAAAGGTACAATCGACAAAGACAGTATTTCACCAGGATTGAAAAACGTAACCAACACTACGAAAACAGAATTGTTGTTCTTAGCTTTGATGTTACGCCAGCTGAAAACGGGTGGTCGTTGCGCCGTGATTGTTCCGGATGGTGTCTTATTTGGAAGCGGAAATGCCCATAAAAGTATTCGAGAAGAAATTGTAGCCAATAATAAATTGGAAGCTGTTATTTCTATGCCAAGTGGTGTATTTAAGCCGTATGCAGGGGTAAGTACAGCTATTATGATATTTACCAAAACAGGAACTGGTGGAACAGACAATGTATGGTTCTACGATATGCTAGCAGATGGAAAGTCTTTGGACGACAAGCGTAATTTATTGGTTTCCGAAGAAGCCTTTAATGCCTTTGCGTTTGGTAATGGTGTTGAAGAATTGAGCAAAGAACAAATTGCAACACTTCACGATAAATTCAATTTGCCAGACATCATCTTGCGTTATTCGAATCGATACAAGGAAAACAGAAAACGTACTGAACAGAGTTTCATGGTGCCTTTTTCTGAAATCAAATCAAATGAGTGGGATTTGAGTATCAACTGTTACAAAGAAATTGTCTACGAAGAGGTGAAGTATGATGAGCCTAAGGTGATTTTGGAGAGAATTTCCGAGCTTGAATTGGAAAAGAATGGTTTAATGCAAAAACTTAAAGCAAGTTTATAAATGGTTAGACTAGGGAATTACATAAAGATCACAAATGGTTTTGCATTCAAAAGCTCGATATACGCTGAAAATGGTGGTAGAGTAATAAGGATAACGAATGTTCAGAAAGGGCTAATTGAAGATGACAACCCGAAGTTTTATCCTGAAAATCAACTTTCTAAATTAGAAAAGTACAAGATTTTTAAAAATGATATTTTAATGTCTTTAACAGGAAATGTTGGTAGAGTAGGAAGATTTCCTAAAGAACTTCTTCCTGCATATATAAATCAGCGTGTGTGCAGAGTTAAATCAAAGTCTAAGGATTTAAGCGATGATTATCTATTCCATATTTTGAACAGCAATGATTTCGAAAATCGTGCGATGAATAACTCTACGGGCATTGCTCAAATGAATTTATCTACGAAATGGATTGAAGAATTTCAAATCCCACTCCCTCCCCTCGAAACCCAAAAGCGCATTGCACAAATATTAGACCATGCTCAAGCACTCAAGTCAAAAACGGAGTTACTTCTCAAAGAATACGATGCATTAGCACAATCCATCTTTTTGGATATGTTTGGGGATCCGGTTACGAATCCGAAGGGGTTAGTGATGATGAAGTTATCAAAACTAGGCAATTTTAAAAATGGACTTAATTTCGGTAGTGGTGACTCTGGTTATAAAATCAAATGTCTTGGGGTAGGCGATTTTAAATCGCGAATTAGAATTGATTCTTCTCAACTTTCATTTATTGATATAAAAGACAAACCGCTAAAGGATTACTTTTTGAAAATTGGTGATATTGTCTTTGTGCGATCAAACGGAAATAGAGCCTTAGTAGGTCGATGCTTAACAGTATTTACCAATGATGAAAATGTTACTTTCAGTGGTTTTTGTATTAGACTCAGGCCTAATGAAAATGTTTCTTCTTTATATCTTACTAACATGTTTCAAATAAATTCATTTAAAATGAAAATGCTTGGTGGTGGAAGAGGTGCTAATATCCAAAATATAAATCAACAAATTTTAGGAAATCTAGATGTTCCTGTTCCGAGTCTGGAGCTTCAAAACCAATTCGCTGAAAAAATCACCTTAATTGAGCAGCAAAAAGAATTGGCAAAACAAGAGTTAAAGGAAAGTGAAGATTTGTTTAATTGCCTAATGCAAAAGGCGTTTAAAGGAGAAATAATATGAAACCGAATATTGAAAACATTTTTCAAATTTTAAAAGATGAGAACTTATTCTTTGACCTCACAAATCTTTTAGCCTCACATGCACAACATGTAAACAATGATGTGACTTACCAAGAAGCGTTCAATAGTTTACTAGCTATAAAAGTGGTTCTTACAGAAGAAATTGAAAAAGGTAGATTTGATTCTGTAAACTTTAGCAGTCGCAATACGATTCTTTCTTATTTACAACAAATTCAACAACATAGAAACAACCCAACGCAAATAATCAACCTGGTCGATGCGTTACAAGGTCAAATAAACTCATCAGGAATTTTATTAAATAGACTTGGTAAGGCTGATTATTCGTCAGAATTGAAAGAACTAGGGAGATTAAAAAAGAGCCTAGGAGTTCTTTTAAATAATTTCGGAGCAATCCAAGTACAATTGGATTTCATCAATAAAAAGGAGTTGGAATTAGATCAATTAATTGAGAAAATTCAAAATAGTAAATCAGAAGTTGAGGCCAACAAAACTAGCTCTGACAATAACTTGGAGGAAATTAATACAACCCTAGAGACTGCCAACCAGAAATTAGACGATATTAAAGAATCTCAAAAAACGATTGAAGAAACCAAACTTGGTATTACTACTTTTCATCAGAATATAGATGAATATAAGAAGAAAATAGACGTAATAGAGACGAAAGCGTCTGAAGTGGTAGCTAAAGACAAAATCATTAATAAGCTCATTGAAGATGCAAGAGAAGCATTAAAGCTTGGTTCAGCCACAGGAATAAGTGCAGCTTTTTCAGCTCAATACGAACTCGCAAATAATCGAAAAAAATACATTTGGTGGGTTTGGGGTGCAATTATAGCATTATTAC
>VFKM01000190.1 GCA_009885545.1 Flavobacteriales bacterium | reverse complement strand
TAGCCGCTTTTTGCCAATCACCAGACTTTTCATACACCTCAATTTGAAGTTTTACTAATTCCAATAAATTCGTGCTATTCTTATATTTAAGAGATAGGATTTCTCCTTTCTGAAACTCTGTCAATGCTTGTGATGAATTACCTGAAGAAATCAACAATTTCCCTTTTAACTTATGTAAAATGATATTTTCTTCAATTTGACCAACATTAATTTTCTTTTCAATTGTGCCAATTACAATTGATGCGTCAGTATATCGTTTGATGCGTATATAAACATCTGCAATCCCTAAATAAGCGTATACAACACCTTCATTACTTTTTGCTTTTTGCTCAATTAATAATGAATTATTGAAATAAGTTAATGCCAAATCAAGACTATCGACATCCTTATAACATTCGCCTAGGTTATAAAATCGAATTGACTTTTGAAGTGGTTGATTTAACTTTTCTTCGATCGTTAAGCTTTTATTGAAATATTCGATGGCTTGACTAAAATTTCCTTGGAGTTGATAAACACTTCCGATATTATTTAAACAAGCTGATTGACGCGGAAAATCCTTTAAATTCTCAGCTGTGTTTAATGCTTTTAAATAATAATCCAAGGAAGTGACATAAAACCCTCTGTCTTTATTAACAATTCCAAGCAGCGTATATGCATTTATTCTATAGAAATTAGGCTTACTTTTAAGACTTTCCGTCAACAATTTATTCGCATCTTCAAGGACAGAGGATGTATTATTTTCTAAAGAAGTAAAAGCGATAGAATCGAGCTCTCTCAGTTTTTTTTCGCCACTATTTTGAGACAATAAAACCCCACATGGAAGAATTATAAAAAATAAAAGGAAAATAATTTTTTTCTTAAAGCTCATAATAGAACTCAAAGAAACGATTTTTTAATAAAAAATATAAGATTTGAATTAGAAAGATTTAATATAATCTTTAAATCCGAGCTCTATATCCTTTTGCAAATGGATTCGGTGTAACAAAACGCAGTGCAATTTCAAAACCACCTCTAGAATTACTAGAGGTTGATAAAGAAGATATATTAATATCATAACTAAAACCAACTGAATAATTGGCATATTCCAACATTATGCTTGTGATTAATGCATCCTTCACCCTATAATTAACACCTAAAGAAACGGCTGAAGATTTTACAAAACCAGTAACCTTTGAACCTTCATTAATTAAATAACGGAAAACATTACCAATTAAAATTTCTCTTTGAGGACCCTGTTGAACAAAATAGAACTCAGGAATAAATGTAAGATTCGTATTTTCTTTTCCAAACTCAACTGAACCGTGAGCGATGAATTTTGTATTCATTTTTTCAATTGAACTTCCAAAATAAGAAGTAGACGGCAAACCAAAATGAGAAACCGATGCTCCAAAATTTACTTTAACACCATTGTTCTGAGTAATATATCCAGGATCTTTTCCATACTGCCATACAAAACCAGCTCCAGCATCCATATAAGTTGTACTGTTCGAACCTAAATTTTCGCCTGTTGTATTATTTGCATCAAAAGCCCCATTTTGATATTGATTTTCCCATCTTAAAGCGGAATAATCAATTGTTCTTTGACCAAATCCACCCATTAAACCAAGGCTCAACTTACTTTTTTCATCTAATTGCAAAATACCAGAAACGTTAATATTCCCTTGAGTCATTCCCATTTTTGCGTCTCCAGCCTTATCATTCAAGAATTGTAAACCAACACCAATTGAACCTTTATTGTTTTTCTTTTTTGAAGTATTCATATCAAAAGAAAAAGCTGAAGTACTAAATGGAGTTGCAACACTTTTCCATTGTTGTCTATAATTCGCTGCAGCCCGCAGATTATAATTGAATCCAGCGTTGCCAGGGTTAACCATTAACGACGTCATTCTATATTGTGAGAAATGTGGGTCTTGTGCTTTTGAATGCAATGAAACCAAACCAAAAACAACTATTATTATGAATTTTATACTTTTCATCCTTCTAAATATTATTTAATTAAAGTTAGATTACCTTTGAATTTTTGTAATTCTATATCCGTGTCTAACATAATTTCAAGCACGTACACAAAAACACCACTGTCTAATTCTTTGCCTTTGAATTTTCCATCCCATGAACCATCTGGTGATGTCGTTTCAAATACAACTTCGCCCCATCGATCAAATACTTTTAAATTCAATTCTTTTACACAATCCGGATTTATTTTTATCCTAAACGAACTATTAACTACGTCACCATTTGGCGAAAATGCTGTAGGAATAAACAATTCCCCACAATCAATCTCAATAGTTACAATGGCATCATCTGTATCAATACATCCATTTACATCTGTCATTGTAGCTGTATAAGTTGTTGTTGCGGTTGGGCTAACGTTCGTTGACACAGGATCTCCAGTATTCCAAACAATCGTTCCATTTCCAGTTGCAGTTAATGTAACAGTTTCTCCAGATTGAATTAGATAATCTGGTCCTGCATCTACAATTTCAGCAGTCGGCACTGCACTTATAGTTGCATCAAATGTAGTTGATATACAACCTGTATTTAAATCAATTACAGATACGCTATACGTTTGAGATGGAACTAAACCTGAGAAAATATATGTCCCTATTGTCATCGGCACACCGTCAATATAAATTTGATAATTTGCACCAATTGGAGAAACTATTTCAAATGTTCCTGTAGGCAATAAACATGTTGGCTGAGAAACAATATTAACAACTGGAGCTGCTGGAGCTGCTGGAATAGCATTTACAACAACAGATGTACTTAATGAGATACAACCTGTATTTACATCTTGAACAAAAACAGTAAAAGTTGTATTTGGAGATAATCCATTAAAACTTGTACCAGTTTGAAATACAATACCATCTATGCTATAAGTGTAATTAACACCAATTGGCGCTGAAACTTCGATAGTAGCAGTTCCAATAATACAAGATGGTTGAATTGTTACCAAAGCAGTTGGCGCCACTGGTGCTGATGGAAGTGCCGCAATATTCACATTTGCAGAAGGAGGTGATGAACAACCATTCGCATCTGTTACTGTAAAAGTATAACTCGTGTTTGCTGCAAGCTCTCCAAAAACAACCGAAGATCCACTTCCACTGACTGGTGCAGATGAAGGAGCAGATGTGATTGTCCAATTTCCTGATGGAAGTCCACTTAATGAAACAGAACCATCAGCTAAAATACAAGTCGGATCTACAACTAAACCTATTACTGGCGATGTTGGATTTGACGGTATTGCTAATATTGACGCAGATGCTGAAACTACCGAAGTACAACCTTGGTCATTAGTTACGGTATATGAATAGCTTGTAAGTGGAGTTAAGCCTGTAATAGTAGTTGAAGTACCTGTTCCTGAAGTTGATCCGCCTGGTGTAGAATTTAATGTCCAAGTTCCTGAAGCTGGCAAACCATTTAATATTAATGACCCTGTCGTTAACAAACATGTTGGTTGTGTGATAGTTCCAATAATTGGAGTTGAAGGAGTTATTGGCTGTGAATTAATAATTGCTGAAGTCGAGGCTGACGATAAACAACCACTTCCATCCGTTACAATAAACGTATATGTTGAACCAGCGGTTAATCCTGTGAAATTAGCCGTTAGTCCGGTACTGATTAATGGCGTTCCTGAAGGAGATGGAGTTATTGTCCAAGTACCAGCAGGCAACCCACTTAATGAAACAGTACCCGTTGCAATCGTACATGTTGGTTGAGTAATTGC
>VFKM01000187.1 GCA_009885545.1 Flavobacteriales bacterium | reverse complement strand
TTACTAAAAAGTTATTTCCAATAAATTTGAACTGACCTCTTTGAAAGGAGGTCGTCAAATTCTCAGAATAACTTTTAGCTGCGTTTACACACTTTATGGGAGACTACCCAACTATCAGTTATCAACTATCAGTTTTCATATATTAACTTTCATTTACAAACTATCCGCTCTTTTATGATTACTTTCGTCCTAGTTCTTTGGGGCCGTATTTGGATTTGACAGCGGTAGCGGTTGTCAAGTGTCAGCATGCAGAGGGTTGTAGTGAACCTCTATAATATCTTGCTGCAAACTATAATTGACAATACGTCATACGCACTTGCTGCTTAATTAACTGAATGTTAATTGGCTTAATCTCTCCGAAGTATAGTAGGTCAGACAAGTACTCTTTTCAAGCCTCTGCCCATTAGGTTTGATTTTTAAGAGTTCATCATTTTGGGCTGGCAAGCGTGATCATTTTAAGCACTTGTAAGATTTAAGAATGTAAGCTATGGGTTTGGGTGTTCTTGTCCGCCCCATAGTCGAAAACCAATCAAGAAATAAGCATGTAGAAAGCTTGAAAATTCATCGTTTGGACGAGGGTTCGATCCCCTCCGGCTCCACAACCCAGCTATAAAAAAAGGAAACAGAAATGTTTCCTTTTTTTGTTTCAAAATATTGCAAGGAGGGGTGAGAAGCAAGGTACCGATGCAAATTAGCAGGTTTAAATTTGCACATGTTAAAAGTATAATTGAGACCAGTCAGTATAAATAGTTGTGTTATTTTGAAAAAACTTGTTGAATTCCTTTTAGGTTTTAACACGTACACATAGTATTTTGAGGATATTTTTCAATCAATTTTAACACTGTAAACAAAAAGTCTTATTTTTAACTAATGTTTAAACAATACATAGCTATATTATTTCTCTGTATTTCCAGCTTTATTTTGGTGGGACATAGCATAATTCCACATCAGCACGTTGGTAGACACGATCATCATAAGGTTGATTCCATCACTGAGCATTCTAAATCTGAGCATCACCACCACCACCATCACAATGGAAATCATCACAAGAAGCATACTGATGAACAACCCTCTGGATTAGCCGATTTACTAGCCTTTGTTAATCATTCTAGCGAATACTTAACTAATAATAATAACTTGCATGAGTTTGAACAAAGACTAATAAATGACCATTTAAAAGCAGATGTTTGCTCTTTCAATACACCTAATGAGATTGTCCCAACGATAATAAAAGGAAAACCCATTTATTATCGTGACCCAGATTATTATCCGCCACCAAATTCTCACAAAGGTCTCAGGGCACCTCCAGTATTTTTTTCTTGATCGGTTCTTAAGAACACGTGCTAATTTATAGCGCACAGTAAAATTATTACATCAACGAAAAAAATATTAAAATGAAAAAAGTTATCTATTCAATATTCGCAATCACTTTTATCCTTGCATCTTGCAACAATGCTTCAGAAGAAGCGCATGACCACGACACGCACCAACATGAGGAAGGTGAGGCTCACGAACATGGCACCCATGAACATGAAAATGGTGAAGTGCATGAAGATCACCATGATCAGGAAGAATTCAAAGCGAGTGATACGCTGAAAAAATAATCCTATTTAATTTTATTTCAAGGCTCAGTCTTCCGTTAAATCGGTGGACTTGCCTCTATTTACAATTTATTTCACATGACAAAAATATTTTTCCCTTTGTTCATAGTACTTACTTTAGCAGCATGCTCGAGTGAGGAAACTATACAAGAAAACAAATTTGAATCTGTAGTTCACACTCTTTATTCAGATAGCATAGAGTTATTTGTTGAATATCAACCTTTTATAGTAGGTGAAATATCCAAGTTTGCAGCACATTTCACGGTACTCGGTGAGAATTTCACGGCACTTACAGATGCTAAAATTACAGTTAGTTTACTAGTTGGCGACAATGGAATTCGAAGCTCAATTGATACGTGTTCATCTCCTGGAATTTTCCGACTTGCATTGGAACCGAAAGTTGCCGGAAAGGGTACATTGATGTTTGAAGTAGTAACAAAAACATTCACAGAGAAATTCAGTATTAAAAATGTTGAAATTTTTCCTGATGTTAAAACTGCACAAGAAAAATATGTTCCTATCAAAGGGAAAGGAGATATAACATATCTAAAAGAACAAGCGTGGAAGTTAGAATTTGCTAATGCTCCGGTAAAGCGTCAAAATTTTAGTGATGTTATAAAAACGAGCGGACAATTACTATCTGCACCTGGTGATGAAATGGCAGTTGTTGCAAAAGCAAGTGGTGTCGTCTTATTTACAAACACCTCCTTTTATGAAGGTTCAGAAGTGCGAAATGGCCAATCCTTGTTTACAGTTTCTGGTGCAGATATGAATGAGGGCAACGTTGATGCGATGTACAAAGATTCCAAAACAAATTACGCCAAAGCGAAGGCTGATTTTGAACGTGCATCTGAATTAGTGAAAGATAAATTGATAACAAACAAAGAATATTTGCAAATCAAACAATCGTTTGAAAATGCAGAAAACCAACTGAACAACTTATCTAGAAATTATTCTGCAAAAGGAAAAAGTAGCACTTCTCCAATGGATGGTTTTGTGAAAAATATTTTGGTAAAAGAAGGACAATTTGTGGAGGCTGGTCAAACAATAGCGACCGTTTCAAAAAACAAACGATTGATCCTACAAGCAATGGTATCTCAAACTTATTTTAATCAATTGACGAGTGTGACTTCAGCAAACTTTACAGCTGGTCCAAATTCAAAAATGATATACGCTACTGCGAATATGAATGGTTCAAAACCAACTTTTGGGAGAAGTACCTTGCAAAATGTTCCTTTTATCCCAATTACTTTTGAAATTGATAACACAGGTTCTATTGTTCCTGGTTCGGTGGTTGAAGTGTATTTGAAATCAGAACCATTATTAGATGTTTTGGTTATCCCAGTTTCATCATTGATTGAAGAACAGGGAGTTTTTTATGTTTATGTTCAACTTGGCGGTGAAAGTTTTGAAAAACGGGAAGTACAATTAGGAGTAAATGATGGCCTCAATGTGCAAGTTATAAAAGGAGTTAACGAAGGAGAACGAGTTGTGACCAAAGGTGCCTATCAAATTAAATTGTCGACGGCTTCTGGGGCTTTACCGGCGCATGGACACGAACATTAACACAAGAAAGATATGTTAAATAAGCTCATTAAATTCTCCTTGCAAAACCGACTAATGGTTATCATTTCTTCTGTTTTGTTGCTGATATTTGGTACATATACTGCGAGAAACATGGAAGTAGATGTTTTTCCAGATCTAACGGCTCCTACAGTTGTTGTTTTAACCGAAGCACATGGAATGGCACCTGAAGAGGTTGAGAAACTAGTCACTTTTCCTATTGAAACAGCTGTCAATGGTGCGACAAATGTTCGAAGGGTTCGGTCTTCTTCTTCCGCAGGAATCTCAATTGTCTGGATAGAGTTTGAATGGAACACGGATATTTTCAAAGCACGTCAAATTGTGAACGAAAAGATTTCGGCTGTATCAGAAAAATTACCTATTGGTGTTGGTACGCCAACTATGGGACCACAAACATCTATTATGGGAGAAATTATGTTGGTCGGTATTACGGCTGATTCTACTTCTCAA
Source organism: Flavobacteriales bacterium (assembly GCA_009885545.1). GTDB lineage: Bacteria > Bacteroidota > Bacteroidia > Flavobacteriales_D > Crocinitomicaceae > M0103. Next base: position 7,267 of record VFKM01000187.1, on the reverse strand, counting down.
ATGGATCTTAGAACAATTGCAGATTGGACAATACGTCCACGATTGCTAGCAACAGGAGGAGTTTCTCAAGTTATTGTAATTGGTGGTGAGTATAAACAATATCAAATACTTGCTTCTCCTCAGAAAATGAAGCAGTACAACATTTCCTTAACCGAATTGGTTAAAGCGTGTAATGAAGCCAATGGTAATTCTTCTGGGGGATTTATGAGCGAATACAATAATGAATACATTGTAAAAGGGATTGGACGTACAACAGACATTAAAGAAATTGGTCGATCATTAATAAAGAAAGTTGACGGATATGCTATTAAAATTGAAGATGTTTCCGAAATAAAAGTTGGTGCAGCGATTAAAATTGGTGATGGTTCTATGAATGGACGACCAGCAGTAATAATGACTGTCATGAAACAGCCTGCAACGAACACTTTGGAACTAACTACCAAAATTGATGAAGCTGTAAAAGAAATACAAGCTACACTTCCGTCAGATGTGAAAATAAATACCCAAGTTTTTCGTCAGGCAGACTTCATAAATTCATCCATTAGTAATATTCAAAAGATCTTATTGGAGGGAACCATTTTTGTTATCGTTATTCTATTCTTATTCCTAATGAATTGGCGTGCCACTTTAATTTCGTTGTTGGCAATACCGATTTCTTTGGTTGTGGCTATTCTAACGTTGAAATGGCTCGGCTTCACGATCAATACGATGAGTCTTGGGGGAATGGCAATCGCTGTTGGGGATTTAGTGGATGATGCTATTATTGACGTGGAAAACGTATTCAAACGATTAAAAGAAAATGCCTTATTGCCGATTGAACAACAGCGCAATAAAATGACAGTGATTTTTGATGGTTCATTCGAAATTCGCTCATCAGTCATAAATGCAACATTTATTATTATTGTAGCCTTTGTACCGCTTTTCTTTTTAACAGGAATGGAAGGGAAATTACTTGCTCCACTTGGAATTTCGTTCATCGTTGCATTATTTGCTTCATTGATTGTCTCCATCACTTTAACCCCCGTTTTGGCGAGCTATTTATTAACCAAAGATGAAATGCTTAAGAAGCAGCACAAGGAAAGTTGGTTAGTTGGAAAACTGAATTCAATTTATCAACGTGCGTTAACGAAGGTGATGAGAATCAAGAAAACGGTACTTATTGGTGCTGGTGCTTTGTTCGTTGTGGCCTTGTTTTTTATGAGTCAATTGGGACGTAGTTTCTTACCAGAATTCAACGAAGGATCATTGGTTGTAAGTTCGGTAAGCCTTCCTGGTATTTCTTTAGACGAAAGCAATAAAATTGGTCAACGTGTTGAAGAGGCGCTCTTATCTGTTCCAGAAATATCAATTACAACAAGAAGAACGGGTAGGGCGGAATTGGATGAACATGCACAAGGAGTGAATGCGGCGGAAATTGATGCACCATTCGTATTGACTGATAGAAGCCGAGAAGAGTTTATGGCGGATGTTCGGGAGAAATTGGCGGGTGTGTCTGGTACGAATATTACTATTGGGCAGCCAATTGGTCACCGAATTGATCACATGTTGTCAGGAACACGAGCAAACATTGCAATTAAAATTTTCGGAACCAACCTCAACCAATTGTTTTCACTTTCCAACCAAATCAAGTCTAGTATTGAAGGAATTGATGGGTTAGTAGATATTAGTGTCGAACAACAAGTTGAAATTCCTCAAATACAAATTAAAGCAAAAAGGGATTTATTGAACCATTATGGAATTACGATTGGTCAGTTCAATGAATTCGTAGATGTTTCATTCGCTGGAGAGAAAATTTCAGAAATATATGAAGGAAACAAAACGTATGACATGATTGTACGATTTGATAACAACAATAGGGGATCGATTGAAAACATTCGAAATGCTTTGATTGATACGGATGATGGTCAGAAAGTTCCTTTGATAAATGTTGCAGACGTAGTGAGTACTTCAGGTCCAAATACGATCAATCGTGAAAACGTACAGCGAAAAACAGTAGTATCAGTCAATGTTGCTGGAAGAGATCAAAAAAGTGCTGTAGAAGAGATAAAAAACGCTATTAACGAAAACATTGACTTACCCAAAGATTATCACATTGAATACGGTGGACAGTTTGAAGCTGAGGCAGAAGCGTCCAAAACCTTAATGATTGCTTCTTTGTTATCATTGTTAGTTATTTTCCTCATTCTTTACCATGAATTCAAAAAGATTAAAACAGCATCAACAATCCTCTTGAATTTACCTTTAGCATTAATTGGTGGAGTTTTCAGTATTTATTTTACAAGTGGCATTCTAAGCATTCCGGCAATTATTGGTTTTATTACCTTATTTGGTGTAGCGACTCGAAATGGAATTCTATTAATTTCCCATTATCAAACCTTACAAGCCGAAGGAATGAATTTGTACGATACTGTAATCCAAGGGTCGAAAGACCGTTTGAGCCCTATTTTAATGACAGCTCTTACCGCTGGTTTAGCATTGATTCCATTAGCTTTAGCCAGTGATTTACCTGGAAATGAAATCCAAAGTCCGATGGCCAAAGTAATTCTTGGCGGTTTACTGACATCTACACTCTTAAATATTTTTATTGTGCCGGTAGTCTATTATTTGACAAACCAAAAAACTACAACAAAATGAAAAATACCATAATCTTATCATTGACACTTTTCTGTTTTCAAGGAAATTCCTTTGCTCAGCAAACAATAGAAGCAATTCTAATGTCAATTGAAACAAACAATCTAAAACTTCAAACCGTTAAAAAAACGGGTGAAGCACAGATGATTCAAAATAGTACTGGTTTAACTTTGGAGAATCCGCAAGTGAATTTCGATTATATGATTGGTAGTCCAGTTACAGCAGGAAATCAATCAGATGTTGTTGTGAGTCAATCATTTGATTTCCCTAGTGTCTATGCAAATAAAAAGGAGCTTGCTTCTGAGAAAAACAAACTGAGCGACTTAAATTATCAAGCAAGAAGGCAACAAATCCTTTTTGAAGCGAAATCCCTTTGTATAGAGCAAGTTTATCAGAACAAATTAGCAAATCAATATTCCCAAAGGAAGAAGTCGATGGATCAGCTTATTTCCAATTACCAGAAAAAAATGGAAAAAGGAGAAAGTACAATTATTGAGGTTAACAAAGCACAATTACAGTTGATTGAGTTGAATAAAGAAATGGAGTTGAATAAGTTAGTCATTAGTCAGAACAATGAAAAGTTAACTGCTCTTAATGGTGGAAATTCAATTAAATTGGCTGATACTATATATCACATAAGTCAAATTAGTCCAAGTTTTGATGAGGTGTATAATCTTGCAATTCTAAATGATCCATATTTGAAAATGACAGATCAAGATATTACAATTTCTATGAAACAAATAGAATTAAGTAAATCTATGACGCTGCCAAAATTCGAATTCGGTTATCATTACCAAGGAATATTAGGTCAACGCTTTAACGGAGCACACTTCGCAATGACGATTCCACTTTGGGAACATAAAAACACAATCAAAGCAGCTCAAGCTAGTTCAGAAACGCTGGACATCGAAAAGCAAGCCTATTTGAATGAACTACATCTTCAATTAAAAAACGACTATGAAAAGTATGTTACGCTGAAAAAGACCTTGGAACAATATCAAGAAGTGTTTACTACCTTTTCAAATACAAGTTTTTTATCGAAAGCGCTGAATCTAGGTGAGATTAGCACAATAGAATACTTTTATGAATTGAGTTATTATTACGCTAATTACAACAATTATCTTTCAACAGAAAAGGAATATCATTTGGTGATCAATGACTTAATGCGCTTTAATTTTTGATTCACTTAAACAACTTCGGCGCATCGTATAACGTGTAACGGGCAACGGGCAATTTGCAATTAATCAATATTATCTCGTTGCCCGTTTTTCCTCTGGAATATTAACGATTCCACAGCCATCGACGATCCAATTTCCATTTTCTTCTATAACTTTCATAGTAACTTTGAAATCTGCCCAATCAATTCCTTTTACGGTCAAATAATTAGTTTTTTCATCAAATGATTCCAATTCAAATCCTTTTTCTGGATAGTCTTGCGCATCTAATATCGGGTCAAAACCCAAGCCCATTTCTGGATCTAATTCGTTCGCGTCATCTATAATTTTTCTGAATTCTAATTTGAATGCACGTGATGCTAGGGTTGAAGAATTTATCCAGTCATCAATATTTATTTCTGCACCTAGCGTGTTTGAATATTCAATATACCCATTTAGAAAGACTAAGGCATTCATTACCTTGTCAGCAGTTGAAGCTTCAGATACTTCTTCTTGCATATTAGAAGCTATAGAGCTTGGCTTTTCAGTGCTTCCACAAGAAGCAACTAAAATTAGCGATAAGATAAAAAGAGTTGATAGTTTTAACATGCGGTTGGTTTTGTTTCAAATATAGTAAATAAATGAAAAGCGCTTCTCGACAAGCTCGAAGTGCTTTCCAACGGATATCGAGCCTGTCGAGATACCGTTTTTACATTTTGTTTAGAACTTCATTCTTCAAATTTTAAGCGTCAAAAACGTTTAAAAGATGAAGGAAATGAAACCGTTACAAATTGTCACGGTTTGAAAATGCAAGCAGCAGACGGGAAAATGCGATTAACCGATGTCGCTGATACAGAACAATTATTTCGATTGATCCAATCGAAATAATTCGAGTTATCGTTTTACAGACAATAATTATTCTGTAATAAATTATTTTTTAACGAAAAACCATTTTTTATATCGTTCTATTATTGCTGGTGGTGCTCCGTCTAAATAAGAAGCGGATTTGCAAAAATATAAATAAGTTTCGCCTATTTTATCATATTCTGATTGAACAGATTCAGAAGTTGCTTTAATTAAAATTTGACAGTACAGGTTATTGTCGCTTGCGTTGGATTCGTCCTTGATGAACATAATTGATTTGTCAGGGTTTAATTTTACCTTCCATTCAAAAGTTATCTTATTTCCTCCGTTCCATTTAATTTCGCCAGTAAAATCACTAGTGTTAAATGTCAATTCCAAATTGTTATCGTTAAACGATTCTTTCCAATATCCTGCTAATTCATTCATTTGCGGAGTGCCCCAAGTGATTGTTTCAGTTGGTTTTTTATCTGTTTGTGCGTTTGTCTTTGGCACGAATATAAAAAGAAGTGTAAAGAAAAATAATTGAGTGAAGAAGTTAGTGTTTTTCATAGTTTAATTAGGTTTAATTTTTTTATTTATACACGGTAAATATAATAAATTGAATTTAACCCTTGAAAATAAATCGATTAGAGATTTATATCTCCTAGAAACATGAATTTACTTTTTAAATAATTTCACCCCTAAATTCATCAAGAAACCCAAGAATTTACTAGCTTAGAACTCGAAAACGAATTACTCTTCATTTAATGCCACTATTCCAACAGTCCGTCATAAAAAAGCACATCGAATCCTTCGATCCTAAACACATCGAGGAACGTTGGCAACTATTCAGAGGGATTTTTCATACAGCAGCAAAACAACAAAATATCCGCAATAGCAAGGAAGAACAATACCAAGAAGGATTCTTGCGTGATTTATTTGTTACCGTTTTGGGTTATACTATAAATCCGGAAGTGAATTTCAATTTATTGACAGAGAAAAAAAACGTCAACAACAGCAAAAAAGCAGATGGGGCAATTGTATTACAGCGTAGCGACGGAAAACCTTCCGTCGTAGGTGTAATTGAATTAAAAGGAACCGAAACAACCGATCTCAATAAAATTGAAATTCAAGCATTTGGGTATAAGAACAACCAGCCAGGTTGTAATTATGTGATTACGTCTAACTTTGAAAAGTTGCGTTTCTACATTGACAATACCACGCAACAAGAAGAGTTCAATTTGTTTACGCTGACAAAAGCACAATTTGAATTGCTATACTCTTGTTTGGCATGGGAAAGTATCAGCAAGAATACGCCGATGCAGATTTTAAACGAATCTGTTTCGAAAGAAAATATCATTACAAAAAGTCTGTACAAAGATTATTCGGAATTCAAACGCGCGTTGTTTGCCAATTTAGTGGAAATGAATCCGCAGTATGACAAACTGGTTCTTTTCAAGAAAACACAGAAATTATTGGACCGTTTTCTCTTTATCTTTTTTGCGGAAGACCGTTTGTTGTTGCCAACGAATTTGATTTTCAGAATCAACAAAGAATGGGAAAACATTATAGCACAGCGTATTCAAGTTTCCTTGTATGACCGTTACAAAATGTATTTCAACGATTTGAATGTGGGTGCGAAAGTGACACTTCCAGCGTTTGGCAAGAAAACGGGGGAAGCCATTACCGCAGAATTTGAAATCTTTGCTTACAACGGTGGCTTGTTCCAACCAGACGAATTATTAGACAACATTCAAATTGAAGACACGCTTTTGCACTCCTACACGCAAAAGATGAGTCATTACAATTTTGAAAGTGATGTCGATGTGAATATTTTGGGACACATTTTTGAGAATTCCTTGAACGAGATTGACGAGATAAAATCGGAGATTGAAGGAAATGTCTTGGAGAAAACCAAAACGAGAAGAAAGAAAGACGGTGTTTTCTACACCCCAAAATACATCACGAAATACATTGTTGACAATACAATTGGGAAATTGTGTACGGAGAAGAAGGAAGAGATAAAATTGTTGGATGAAGATTTTGTCTCCGACGTTCCGGGCTTCTCGACCCATTCGACAGGCTCAGGGTACGCGAAGTCCGGACATTCTAAGACTAAGAAAAAAGCCCTTCTCGATAAACTTACCGATTACCGCAACTGGCTATTGGATTTAACGATTTGTGATCCTGCATGTGGTTCGGGTGCGTTCTTGAACCAAGCATTGGAGTTTTTAATTGCAGAACACCGTTACGTCGATGAATTACAGGCGAAACTCTTAGGTGATTCATTGATTTTAAGTGACATTGAAAATAGTATTTTAGAGCGCAACATTTACGGCGTGGATTTAAACGACGAATCGGTTGAAATTGCTAAACTTTCCTTGTGGTTGCGAACCGCTCAGAAAGGCAGAAAACTGAATTCTTTGAATAACAACATCAAGTGCGGAAACTCCTTAATTGATGATCCAGCAGTTGCAGGTGACAAAGCTTTTTCGTGGGAGAAAGAATTTCCAGAAGTGTTTGCGAAAGGTGGATTTGATGTGGTGATTGGGAATCCGCCTTATGTAGATATTAAAGCTTTAGATAATTTAATTGTCAAAGAGATTTTTAAAAAATATTTAACAGCGGAAAATAGAATT
>VFKM01000204.1 GCA_009885545.1 Flavobacteriales bacterium | reverse complement strand
TCTAGTCCCTTACCAGTAATAGTAGGTTCGTCTAAAGGTTCGATAGAAGCAGACCCTCTTTTGTCTGATAGGACGGATTTAACAGGAGTAGCGGCTTTGTTATACATCGACTCAAGTTGAGGAGTGATGTCTCTTTCTAAATATTCAGCGAACTTTAATAATGCTGGTTCCTTGGTAGTCTTGGCGTAATCTATGATCTTTTTGACATTCTCTAGTGGGGTTCCAATCGCCTTTTCTCCTGCGAGATCTATTACCTTCCCAACAAGACCTCTTTTAGAGGTCGGGATAGCCTGTGAAATTCGAGTTGTAAGCTCATAAGGCTTCGTAATTCCTGACATCTTCTCTAAGTCTCCTGCAAATTTAGCCTCGTTTACAAGGTTGGTTCCAAGCATCTTATCTACTTTAGCGAGTATATTAATATATTTCTTATAGTTAGCACCGTTTACTAAACGTACAAGTTGTGTAGAGCCGTCATTACCATTCCCTAAAACTTTTACCAAGTCTTTCCAAGTGTCCATCGCTGAGGAATAAGCCTTCAAAGGTTCAGCCATTTCAGGAACCTGTGAGACGATAGCTTGTTGTGCCTTAGCCCTTACGAGTCGCTCATAAGAAGTGGCCATATCAGAATAAGCAGGAGCCTGACCTGATGGGTACAGTTCGTTGCCCCATTTGATTGTAAGGTCGGAGAGATTCTTTTCAGTTAATTTCCCAAGTTTTAATTTGTTGTACATTCCTTCGATAAACGAGGCATCTGAATCTGGGACTTGTGAGTTAGAAAAATCAATACCTCCCTTCTTAAATACAACACCCTTTCCCTCTAGATCAGCCCTCATTTCACTTGCAATTTTTGATGTATCAATCGGTTTTTGAGAATTAGCCATTCCTTTACGTATCTCACTTAACTTCTGTCCTATTTTCGTTTTAATTTCTTCAATCCTTGTTCTGGCTTCAACAATCTTATTCCCAACTTCCTCCATTGGAGCTACTGCTGTTTTATTCTTTGGATTTGCAAAATCTTCAGCATTTTTCTGCATTTCTTGCGCTCTTTTGGCATCAGTTTCACGCATTTTGACTGCGTTCTGAGTCTGAGTCTTATCAAGGGTAAGTTTTGTCTTCATGGAGTCTTCAGGCATGGTTGTTCCCATTTTATTAGAAACCCAGTCCTTAGCTCCTTGATATTGTTTAAGTGTTTTAGGAACTGTAAGCAGACCCAAGCTCATAAAGGCGTCTTTAAAGCCTACCTTAACATCCTCTGGCATATCCTTAATGGCTTCAGTTAAATTGATAACCGGCTCCTGCATATCCTCTGGAAGAGCATTAAAGGCTGTCTGATAACCTTCAATACTATCTGTTAGCTCTGGTTTTAAAGCACCAATACCAGCTTCGGCTGCGATTGTTCCAGGGTTCAAGCCAAGTGCAACTGATCCTGCTCCACCACCTATGTGTCCTAGTCCTAACATAGCTTGTTGAAAGCGGTTCATAAGACCTCTGTCTTGTCCTTCTGGTGTTGGGACGCTTTCACCAGTATCACCAACATAAGTATCAGATCCAAATGCTCCGGCTATATCAGAAGCACCTTCTTTAATAGATTCTACACCTCCTCCAATCAAAGCTTTTTCTCCTTCTATAACGGTATTAACAGTAGATCCTACTCTTTCAGGGATATTGTTTATAAAGGTATTATCCATTCCTTCTTGTGCGAGTGCCTTATAATCCGTTTCAGGAGTCATCTGTCTCATTGTCTCTCTTTTGTTAAGCATCCCAGGTTCTCTCAAATCCTCCATAGCGACACCAGAACGTAATTGTTCTCTTTTCGACATGGGTGATTTAAGTTCTCCGTTTTCTGACCGAACGCTAGGCATTTGAATAGCTGTAGTAGAGGAAGTAGGAGCTGAAGGGGTTGCAGTTTGTAGCCCCATTTCCAGAGGACTTTTTAGTGTGCTTTTAGCTTTAGCATTTATGGAATCTAAAACCGCATTAAGGTCTTGTAGAGGCATATTTTTTAATTATAAAATTGTGATGAATCAATACCTTTATCTTCTAATAATTTTCTTCCTTCTTGTTCCGAAATACTCTGTAATTGAGTATAAATAGCCTGAATATCATTTTTATCAGTAATCTGTCTTCTCTCTGGGACTGATGGATCTTTTGAGCTATCTTTTGCCCCTAAGAATTTGTCTCTTAATCTTATCAATTCTGTTCTAAATCCTTCTTCCGACATTCCAAGATTAAGCACGGAAGATGCTTCTTTAATAAATTGAATATCCTTATCAGACATGGGGCCTTTCAATAATGTAAGATTATCAATGGCCATCTTAGCAATAAGAGAATTAAATTTAGTCTCGAAATCGGCAGTACCCCCTCGAAGTGTAGGGTATCTTTTCGAGATAGGGCCAACAGCATTTCCCATATTTGGATCACCTATAAGCTCATTTAAAATACCAATACTTTCTTCAATCTGTATCTTTTGCTTGTCTGACATCTCAGCTTTTGAGGTGGATTTATAAGTATATAGATCATTTTTAGTTAAACCCATCGCCCTTAAATCTTTGTCAGTTTGAGAATCTATCTTGGTAAGATCGATACTATCCAATAATGCCTTTTGTCCGTCTGTGAAGGCTCTATTAGCCTGATTCCCCTTAAAGTCAAAATGCCCTACATCACCCTTGGAAATAAGATATGGATCTTGATACCATCCGTTTGCATTCATAGTCGCCTTAATGGAATTGATATATTGATAGCCTTGAGAGGTATCGATAATATCAACTGCAGTGCCATTCTCGTGGTTGCTTTTACCAACATCTGCTACCT
>VFKM01000096.1 GCA_009885545.1 Flavobacteriales bacterium | reverse complement strand
GAGATCATTACTTTTTTATCTTTAATTTCTTCTCTTAGAAAGTCAATGTTCAACTTGTTTTCAGCCGAAATTTTATAACATGGATAACCGATTGATTCATATAAATCGCACAGCGCATCTATATAAAAAAGTTCATCTTCATCATAAATGTCAATTTTATTGAAAAGCAAAGTTGTCGGAATTCTGAAAGATTCGGCTGCAACTAAAAAACGGTCAATAAATGCTAAATGTGTATTCGGAGATTTTGTGGTGACCAATAAATAAGCACGATCTACATTGGCAGCAAGAATTTGCATTTGCTTACTGAGATTCGTTGATTTTCGAACGATGTAATTCTTGCGAACATCAAAATCAGAAATCATATATTTCCCTTCATCATCAGGTGTCTCATCCATAACAACAACATCACCAACAGCAATCGGATTTGTCGTTCTTAATCCTTCCAAACGAATTTTCCCACGAATACGCGAACTTACTACAGAACCATCCATGAGTTCTACAGTATACCATTTCCCCGTCGATTTTAATACGTTTCCTTTAATTGACATTGTTGCAAAGATAGCGAGAAATGAGAACTAACACTTGACAATTGACAATTGAAATTTGTCAATTATTAACTATCTTCGCAATTCAAATTTTGAATCATGTCAATAGAGGTAAAAAACCTATTCAAATATTACGGTGAACAAGCAGCAGTGAGCGATGTAACTTTCTCCGTTGCTAAAGGTGAAATAGTTGGTTTTCTTGGTCCAAATGGAGCTGGGAAATCGACAACAATGAAAATATTGACTGGATTCATTTCAGCTTCTTCTGGAGAAGTAAAAGTATGTGGAATGCCAGTTGATGTTGACTCATTGGATACCCGCAGAAAGATTGGTTATTTGCCAGAAAACAATCCATTATATCTTGATATGTATGTCAAGGAATACTTGGAATTTGTTGGAAAAATCTACCATGTTAAAAATTTGAAAGCTCGCGTTATTGAGATGATCAAAGCGGTTGGTTTGGAATTGGAACAAGATAAAAAACTAGGTGCATTATCAAAAGGATACCGTCAGCGTGTTGGTTTAGCAGCTGCAATTATTCATGATCCTGAGGTTTTGATTTTGGATGAACCAACATCAGGTTTGGATCCAAATCAAATGGTTGAAATCAGAGAGCTCATTAAAAAAATCGGAAAATCAAAAACAGTTATGCTTTCTACACACATCATGCGTGAAGTTGAAGCTATTTGCGACCGTGTTGTGATTATCAATAAAGGTCAAATTGTTGCCGATGATACTGCTTCACATTTACAAATTGATTTATCTCATCAGACTGTTTATGCTGAATTTGACGGCACAGTTTCCAAAGCAATGCTTTCTAAAATTAAGCATGTTGGAAAAGTTGAAAAAGTCAACAACGGATGGTTATTAGAAACAACGGATGAGGTAGATTTGAGAAAAGTAATTGCTCAACATGCTCAACAAAATAATTTATTGGTCTTGACACTGAAAACAGAAGAAAAGACACTTGAAGAAGTATTTAAAGAATTAACGAAATAAGAATGCCAGCAAATTTTATCGAAGAATTGAAATGGAGAGGAATGGTGCACGACATCATGCCTGGAACTGAAGAAGCACTGAATAAAAAAGTTTCTTGTGGATACATTGGTTTTGATCCAACCGCTGATTCATTGCATGTGGGACATTTAGTTCAAATCATGACGTTGGTTCATTTCCAGCGTGCTGGTCACAAACCGTTTGCTTTGGTTGGTGGTGCAACAGGAATGGTCGGCGATCCTTCAGGTAAATCGAAAGAAAGAAATTTGTTAGATGCAGATACATTGAATCACAATGTTGCTTGTGTTAAAGGGCAATTGGAAAAATTCTTGGATTTTAAAAGTGGTGAAAATTCAGCTGAAATGGTGAATAACTACGATTGGTTCAAGGACATAAGTTTTTTGGATTTCATTCGTGATATTGGAAAACACATTTCCGTAAATTATATGATGTCAAAGGATTCTGTTAAGTCGCGACTTGAAACAGGAATGTCATTTACGGAGTTTTCTTACCAACTTGTTCAAGGGTATGATTTCTATTATTTGAATCAACACAAAGGATGTATTTTACAATGCGGTGGTTCTGATCAATGGGGAAATATTGTAACTGGAACTGAATTAATCAGAAGAAAAGGTGGGGGAGAAGCGTATGCTGTAACAACTCCTCTAATCAAAAAAGCGGACGGAACGAAGTTTGGGAAAACGGAAGGCGGAAGTGTTTGGTTGGATCCTGAAAAAACGTCGCCATATGAGTTTTACCAATTTTGGTTGAATTCAAGTGATGCTGATTCTGTGAATTACATTCGAATTTTCACCTTGAAATCGCAAGGCGAAATTGAAGCGCTAGAAAACGAACACAACGAAGCACCACATTTACGTGTTTTGCAAAAGGCAATAGCTGAAGACATTACAATACGTGTTCATGGAGAAGATGCCTTGAAAACAGCTATTCTTGCGTCTAACATATTATTTGGAAAATCTACCTCAGAAGATTTAAAATCACTTTCCGAAAAGGATTTCTTTACCATTTTTGATGGTGTCACTCAGGCAACAATCAGTCGTGCGGAGTTTGGAACTTCTTTTTCAATTGTCGAAGCATTAGCTGGTAAAGCAGGATTTTTATCTTCTAACGGTGAGGCTCGTCGTGAATTAAAGGCAAACGCGATTTCTGTGAACAAGGAAAAAGTTGGTGAAGAATTTATGTTGACGAGCGAGAACTTGATCAATGACAAATATGTTCTGTTGGGTAAGGGAAAGAAGACGAATTATATTTTGGTGGTGGCGTGATAATTAGATAATATCACTATTGCTTATGCAAATTTAACGCTCTCAATAATTCAAATATTTAAACATCTAAATGTTGTGTAGAACTTCAATTATTATTGATGTTTTGACGGTTTTAATCGCGAATAAAATAATTTAATTCATCTAAATTTTCAGTTATCAAATTCACATGATATTCATGTGGGAAATAATTAAACTCGATGATGTTTGCAGTTTTTAATTTTAATAAATGACTATGAACTGCCGTTTGAGAAAGTTTTAAAATCGGTTGAAATTCGACATTTCGAAAATAGGGGTTTTCTTTTAGAATTTTGATAATTGTAATCCTGGCTGGATGTCCTAAGGCATTGGCTAATTTGGCTAACTGGATTGTTTCTTTTGTATAGTGTTCTGTTTTTGTGGCCCCCATGTTTGATTTTCTTTTTATTTGAAGTTAAGAAAAAAGAAATTTGTTTCAAAATATTATTCTCAAGATTTAGATATTTAAACTTCTAAATATTGTGAAGAACCCCAATGTTTATTGATCCTTCAATACTCAATCTCCCACAAAAACAACCCATGTGCCGGAACCGAAGTCGCCGCTGCTTGACGATCTTTAGCCTCAATAATTTCATTTATCGTTCCCGGTTCAATTTTTCCTAAACCAACTTCAATCAACGTTCCAACTGTTGCGCGCACCATGTTGCGCAAGAAACGATCTGCACTAATTTCAAAATAAAGTTGGTTATCATCTTCTACCCATTGTGCTTTATCAATCGTGCAAATATTGGTTTTAACGTCCGTATGCAATTTGGATAAAGAAGTAAAATCTTTTGTGCCAAGCAACAATTGAGCGGCTTCATTCATTTTAGAAACATCCAATTTTTGAGGAAAGTACCAACTCGTTTCAGTGATAAACGCATCTTTATTTTGATGTATAAAATACCGATAAGTACGTCTTTTTGCATCGAAACGTGTATGTTTTTCGTTTTCTACTAAAGTTGCATTATCCACAACAATTGAATCTGGCAACATTCTATTTAGCTTAAAAACAAACTGTTCAATGGAATCTATTGGTTCTAAATCGACATGAAAAAAATATTCTTTTGCATGAACGCCTGTGTCTGTTCTGCCGCAACCAAGAATTGTTATTGGTTTTAAGGAATACATTTTTGAAAGGGTATTTTCAATAACCTCTTGTACAGAAATTTCTTTTGGTTGACGTTGCCAGCCGAAATAATTAGTGCCTTTGTAAGAAATTTTGATAAAATACCTGTTCATGCAACAAAAATACTATTTCTTGTGGTTCTAAAAATAGTAAGCCACAGATGCACTGATTAAATTTTTCAAATCTGTGCATCTGTGGCAATGATTATATATCCATACTGGATTTTATCTCTAAAATTGCTTATTCAATGTATAAGACACTTCCATTCAAATAATCAACAGTATAATTGAAAAGCAATGATTTACTTTGAGATGAATTCAACAAGAAATTCCAAGTTAAAATTCCTGTATTTTCATCCAATTTACCATCTAAATAATCACCATTTTTCACTTTGATGTCGTTATTTGTAGAAATTGGAAATTGGTCTTTAATAATAATTGGAATTGCTGCTCCACCATTATTTTTTACTTTTATTTCCCAAGTAACTTCAAACTTTTGACGTGAGCCAATAGTTCTATTTGTGCTTTTTTCTTGAACACGCTTGCGTTCAATCTGAATTTTATTGTCCTTTCCTAAGGAGAAGGATAAGGTGTCTTTCGTCGAATTAACATCTATGTATGTCTTTCCTATAAATGTTCCATCGAAATATAAATTCGATTCACCATTCAATAGATTCAATTTTTCCCATCCAGAAACTTGTGCTGCAAGATAAACAGATGGATCCATTTTTGGTGCTGCATGGTATTCATATTTGGCAGGCAATTCATACGTTGCAATTTGTACTCGGTGATCAATACCATCAGAAGGAATCGTAAATTTCGACTGAATGGCATATTCCATTCTTAAGTCTTTTTGTGTTGCAACACTAGCTGCATTTGTTGAATAAACTGTGTTTTCTGCCCGTGAACCTCTTATGGTTATATCATCATATTCCCAACCTGTAACAGCACTTTGTTCACGTTTACTTTTTCTACCTTCTCTTCTATTTGAACTAAATAATCCTTGTTGGCTACTTGACAACCTAGAAATACTCACCGCATCAACACTTTCCATATCATAACTTTCTGCTGAAATTTGAACTTCTTCCAAAACTAACTCTTGGGAATGAATAAAGAATTTTAAATAAGGAGCAGTAATACCTAATTGAACAGTGTTGTATCCAACATAATTAGCAGAAACAAAAGTTTCTCCTCTTGGGACAATCACCTCAAATTTACCATCAAAGTCAGTTACTGCACTAACGTTTGGATTGGATGGAAAAGAGATTTTAGCAAAAGGTAATGGTTCACCAGTCGAAGCATCGATTACTTCACCGCGTAATTTTTCACCTGAATAATCATTTTGAGGAATCTGACGCTGGTAAACTTGTTTCTGCGGAGGATAATTATAATAAGTCAAATACCAAGGATTCAAAGTTGGCTCTTTAGAATTTTCATAAGGATCATTTGTTGAAAGCACTAAATCAACATTGTTCCAAGAAATACCAGATGTTTGACTCACCAACGCTTTTGCTTCCAAACGAACTGGTTGACCTACACCATCACTTCTCATGTCATAATAAGGCTTCCAAGCTGCGTTTGGTGTAATATACGTAAAGAAAAATTCTCCATTAGTTGCTTTTTCAACGTCGACTTCAACGATGATTTCTGTGAAGTTGGTAACAGGTTTACTACGTTGACTTGTAATTTCTTGTTCAATTCGATTCATTTCTTTGCTCAAATCTTCTAACTGATTATAGATAGCAGATTGACGTGTATTGATCTCTGTCAGTTTTAAATGCATAAACGCAAAAGCTTCTTTTAATTCAGCTACTTTTAAACCATCTGCATTTCCTTTTAAATCACGATTTTTCAAAAGTAAATTTTTGTCTAAAGCTAAAATGTCGTATTCATCTCTTAAAACTTGATCTTGTAATTCCAATTTGTGTTTTTTGCTATTCAAACTAGCAATTTCTTCGTTTGAAATTTTTAAATCTTCGAAGTTCTTACGGGTACGAACTGAAAGGATTGTCAAGTCACCGATTGCTTTCACTTGAACTGAATTAGGATCTAAAAAATCTGTCAATTTCTCAAAAATGATTTCTTGCTTCCCTGGTTTTAAATCAGATGATTTTTGGTGTTCCACTTGTGCTCCTTGGAAAAAGACTGTTACTTTTTTAATTTCAGATGGCAATGTGATTTCTTTTTGACCAAATGACCAAATTGAAATCAGAATAAAAAGAAAAGTTGTTTTCATAGTTTAAATATAAGATTAAAAAAAAGCACCACTTGAAAGGTGGTGCTTTCAGGATGCACTTACACCCTTATTTCCATAAAGTTCATTATTTTCCTGTTGGCATTACAAAGTTTGTCATGTCTACTTCATATATATCCATGCTTGCTTTTTGCCCAATAATTTCGAAGCTTGACATCACAGCTTTTGCTAATTCAGGATAATATTGAAAATGAGAATCGTTGTTTACAGTGTTTACCATAATTCCAAGGTTAATTGGATCTCCCCAAGTAGAACCCAAATTTTCAACAACATAAATATCTAATCCGCCCATTCCTTGTCTACCATCTGAACTTAAAAACAAATAACGACCATCACCAGAAATAAATGGAGTAGTTTCTCTACCAATTGAATTAATTGTAAAAGGCAAAGGTTTTGCTTCTCCCCAAGATTTTCCTACTTTTTGAGATACATACAGGTCCGTGGAACTTTTCTCTCCTTTTCTGTCAGAAACAAAATACATTGTATTACCATCAGCAGTCATTGTAGCTGCACCATCGAAGAAAGAAGTGTTTATTGATTTAGTGCTAATTCTTTTTGGGGTCGACCATTTCCCTTTTGTACTTTTTTCAAAAGTAAAAATATCAGAACTTTTGGTAGTTTTTTTTGCTGCAGTTGCTGTAGTATTTACGGTCATTAATCCTTGTAAACCATCCCTCGAAATAAAAGTTATAGCATCAAAACCATCTGTGTTAATTCGACCTAATTCATTTGTTAAACTATCCCAATCTTTTGTTTCATCATTCCAAACAGCATAATAAGTATCTTCAAAAAATTCTTGATCATCAGGATTCATACTTCCTCCTTTTGTATCACTTCTTCTTGATGTAAAATAAAAGGTTTTTCCACCATCTATCATTATCGGACAATAATCACCATATCCAGAATTTAAGGTTTCTATTCTTTTTCTTTTTGATTTATTTGGGCCAGCAAATTCAGCTTTCGCAAACATACATTGCTCTATTCTAAGTTGTAATTGCAATTCTTTTGCACGCAAAGCAGAAAGTTTCGTGATTGCTATGTCGTAATTAATCATTGCTGAATCCAAATTTCCACTTCGATGATAAGATCTTCCTAATAATTCATATACATCGGCATCAATTTCTTTATCATTTAAATTAACAGCTTCTTTGGCATATTTCAAAGCTAAACCATAATTGTTCATTGCATAATGACATTGACTGATCCAATATGGAGCTCTCCAAGAAAATGGGTCTTTGACAGCGGCTTCTCTGAAATTAACCAAAGCATCTCGTACTTTCCCTTCGTTAAATTTTGTTTTGCCTTTTTCTATTATAAGAATTGCTGCAGATTGATCAACAATACTACTAACTGTATCAGGTGGAGTCGATAAATCTCTAGAAAAAAGTGTTTGTGTGGTTAAAACCAATAAAAACAGGGATAAACAAATTTTAATCATAGTTTTTTAATTTTTTGATCGTTCAATTCGATTAAAGAATTTACAAAAGAACGCAATTTTTGCGTCTCATGGAAATTTGAGCACTACTATTTTAGTGTGTTTCGTAATTTTCAACGCGACCTTTTCTTTGTTTTTAAATCAACAAGGTTATTCATTCCAATTGTAGATGCAACAATTGCCAAGATTGGCGCCGTAGAAGCAGAAAACCAAAGAGTTATATGTAAAATGAATTGACCTAATCCATATAAGAAACCATGTTCTTTGAAGCCAGTAAGATTAAAAATCACATGAATGTCAACTGGCACCAATATCAATAAGGAATAGACTAAGCCAATGGCCATGGCAAACCCGCTATGTCGCCTTACAAAAATGATACTTTCATTAATATTTAACTTCCTTCTTTCGTTTACATAATCAATAAAACTAAATCCGTAATAGTAAAAGGCAATTGCAAAAATAAAATATAACACTGGTGAGCTTTTTGGATCTTTCCAGCCAATCATTGAAACTAAAAAAATGATAATGAAAAAGAAATATTGCCAAATAAAGTTTCTCAAAGCAATTCGAATAGCTCTTTTAATGTCTCTAAAAAATTGATTTAAATCAAATGGGTATTTATTCCCAGTTAATATGCGTTCAGTTTTCACACTTAAATGAGCAAGAAGTGGTGAAAGTATAATTACCACAACATATTTAGCAAAATTCATAAAAAGCAAAGCAACAGAAATCTCAAGAAGTATTTGAATCATTTGCCAAACAATTTCATTCATATTGTCAATTTGAGGCACAAAAGTTCGTTCTTTAATAAGTGCTCCAATTTTGTAAATACCTAGCATGAAGATTGCTGGAATTAGAATATACCAATAGAATCTTTGTTCTTTAATGAAAAGAATGGCTTTCCAATAACTTTTCAGTCCAAAGAAAAAATGGGATAAAAATTTCATATTCAAAAATAATCAAACTGTAACTATAAGGCTAAGAATACTTATGGTTTTGTTATCTTTGCGTTTAACGTATAAAAAAATCAAAGCTTATCAATCATCTAATTAAATTAAAATGAATTTCAGTAGTTTGACAGCAATTTCCCCTATTGACGGAAGATATCAGGCAAAAACAAAGGAATTACAACCGTATTTTTCGGAATTTGGACTAATCAAATACAGGGTTCTAGTTGAAGTAGAATATCTTATTGCAATGGTCGAAACTGAAATTGAACCATTAAAAGGATTCCCAAAGGATACTTTTTCAGCTTTACGTGATGTATATGTCAATTTTTCTGAAAATGATGCTAATTGGATTAAAGACACTGAAAAAGTTACGAATCACGATGTTAAGGCAGTAGAGTATTTTTTGAAAGAAAAATTAATAGGCCTTGGTTTAACTGATTATTTGGAATTTGTCCATTTCGGTTTAACATCTCAAGATATAAATAATACGTCCATTCCTCTTTCGTTAAAAGATGCATTAACAGACCAATATTATCCATTAATCGAAAAGTTAATTGCTAAATTGGAAATGTTGCAAAACACGTGGAAAGATATTCCGATGCTTGCAAGGACACATGGTCAACCTGCTTCACCAACTCGGTTAGGTAAAGAAATTAAGGTTTTTTCAGAAAGATTATCTATTCAATTAAAGCAATTAAAAGCCGTGCCATTTTCAGCAAAATTTGGAGGAGCAACTGGAAATTTGAATGCACATCATGTGGCATTTCCAAATCACGATTGGGTGACTTTCGCAAATAACTATGTGAATAGTGTTCTAAAATTAGACAGAAGTCAAACTACTACTCAAATTGAACATTACGATAATTTAGCAGCGCTTTTTGACACAATGAAACGTATCAATACCATCATTCTTGATTTAGATCGTGATATGTGGACATACATTTCAATGGAATATTTTAAACAGAAATTGAAAGAAGGTGAGATAGGTTCTTCAGCAATGCCACATAAAGTGAATCCAATTGACTTTGAAAATTCAGAGGGGAATATAGGAATAGCTAATGCTCTTTTTGAACATTTATCGGCGAAACTTCCAGTGTCAAGATTGCAACGAGATTTAACTGACTCAACAGTATTAAGAACTGTTGGATTGCCAATCGCTCATACATTTATTGCAATAAAATCGACTTATGCGGGATTAGAAAAATTGTTGTTAAATGAAGGAGCTTTCCAAAAAGATTTAGCAAATAATTGGGCGGTTGTTGCAGAAGCAATTCAAACAATATTGCGCAGAGAAGGATTCCCAAAACCTTATGAAGCATTAAAAGGATTGACTAGAAAGAATGAAGCAGTAACAAAAGAATCTGTTCATGAATTTGTAGAGTCACTACCTGTTTCAGATACTTTAAAGATTGAATTAAAAAATATTACGCCTGAAAATTATACTGGAATTCAATTGGTAAATTAAATTTTATGAGACTCATCACACTTTTATTTTGCTTAACAACGACTTTTAATGGCATTAGCCAAGGTTACAAAGTTGAATGGGGTACAATGGTAAAAGGAACAGGCAGAATGATTTCAATTCTACCCAAAGTTGGAAAAGACTTTTATGCTTTAAGATGGACTGGAGGATATTTGCTAGGAAATTATAAGTTTTCAAATCATGAAAATTTTGAAGTAACGGCTACCGGTAAATTAATGATGACGGCCGAGGGAAGTATGGCTAATTTTGAAGGGGCACAAGTTGTTGGTGAAAAATTGATTGTATTTCTTTCAGATAAAAAGGAAGGTGCTAATCATTTTTTTATGCAAGAATATGGTAAAGACATGTTGCCTAAAGGTGGTACAAAAGAATTGGCTAATTATGAATTAGAAAAGGGTAAATCAAAGGGATTTTTCAATTCAATTAGTTCACGGGACAATGCGTTTTTTGGTGTTGTTTGGGAGATTCCTGGGAGGAAAGAAGAGAAGGATAAATATGGGTTTAAAATATTTGATAGTGAATTAAAGGAAGTTTCAGATGGTGAATATCGTTTGCCATATGAAGGGAAATTATCAACTATAAACCAACACTATCTTTCTAATACCGGTGATTATTTTATTTCTGTTACAGAGTTCGAACCAGCGGAAGAAAAGAAGATTTTCAAAAATTATTTGAATTACAAAGCGATGCATATTTTGCATATCACGCCAGATAATTTAGAAGATTTTACCATTAATCTCGAAGGAAAGAGAGTTGAGGCAATGACAATGAATTCAGATAATGATAGAATTTTTACGTTTGCGGGTATTTATGGAGATCAAGGTAAAGCTGGTGTTACGGGATTATTTTACTTGCGAGCCAACTTTGACAAACAAGAAGTCATAGATGAAGGTTTTGAGAAATTTGGAAAAGATTTCATTACTCAAGATTGGTCGGATAGACAAAAAGAAAAAGCAGAAAAACAAGAACAAAAAGGGAAGGGAGAACCACAATTGTATAATTATGTCATGCGTCAAACAGAAGTTTTGAAAGATGGAAGTGTTGTAGGTTCTTTAGAACAGTACTATGTTGTAGTTCGAACATATAGAGATCCTAGAACCGGTTCAACAACTACTACCTACACGTATTATTACAATGACATAATTGCTTTTAAAGTTGGTGTAGATGGTGGCTTCGATTGGTTGAAAAAATTGAACAAATATCAAGTTTCAACAAACGATGGAGGTCCTTATAGTTCGTATGCTCGGTTTGTAGATGACGGAAAGTTGTGCTTTATTTTTAATGACCATGTAAAAAACTATGACGAACAAGGTAAATTTTTGGATGCCGATAAAACGTACCCAGCAAATTTCGGGAAGAAAAAAAATGTTGTTGCAATTGTAACGGTCGATATGGAAAATGGAGAAATTTCCAGGAAAAC
Source organism: Flavobacteriales bacterium (assembly GCA_009885545.1). Lineage (GTDB taxonomy): Bacteria > Bacteroidota > Bacteroidia > Flavobacteriales_D > Crocinitomicaceae > M0103. Next base: position 10,221 of record VFKM01000096.1, on the reverse strand, counting down.
ATTTTTTGATCGACAAGAAATAACTGCCTTAGCAGTTCCGAAATTGTTTCACATTGATTATAAGACGAATGAAATGCTACTATATGCGGTTTATGGCAGAAAAGAGCGTTTTGGTATTTTGAAGTTTAATGAGTAATTAATTTCGCTTAAAATACTTAATCAACGTAAATAATAGCATTCCGAAAGCCATAAAAGCAAGAAATTTTCCTAATATATCACCGTAAGATGAATAAAAGGTTACATCCTTGTTGAGATTGATTTTTTGTTTCAAAGCAATCGACTGCCACCATTTAGATTGATCTATGACATCTCCTTTTTGATTGATAAAACAACTAGTTCCTGTATTTGCAGATCGTGCAACCGACCGTCTATTTTCAATTGCTCTTAAGCGCGCAAAACTCATATGTTGTTTATAACCTGGTGTATTTCCCCACCAACCGTCATTTGTAATAATGAAGATTACTTGAGCGCCTTTTTTACTTTGCGTACCAATGAATTCACCATAAATTGATTCATAGCAAATAGATGGCGCAAATGTAAATTTATTTGTAGTTAAAACTTTTGGTTCTTTTTCAATTCCAAGTGTTCCTGATGTGCCACCATTATTAATAGAATATTCTTCTAAAAATGGAAGCCAACTTGAAAATGGAATTTTTTCAACACCTAGAACAAGTTTGGATTTATGTAAAAATGTGGAAACATTCTCTTCATCCATCAATAGAGAACTGTTGTAACACTCATAAAAACCTGGTCCACCTTCAATTTTTCTAGAGGCATGCGAATGTTTATTTTTGAAAATACGTACAGTTGAAGCCCCAGTGTAAAATGCTATTTCTCCCCAGCTATTTTTTCGTTTTTTTAAATACTTATAAAAAGGTAATTGATACAAGTCTTCTTCCAAAAAATCAACACTGATTGCTGTCTCTGGTGCAATGACAATGTCTGTGGATTTTGAAACTATTGGGTCAGCTAAATCACATAATTTTTTTAATTGAGTGCTTAGTGGATCGATAAATTTTTCATTATAAGGGTCAATATTCGGTTGTAAAATAACCACTTCTATTGGGTTTGATTTCTCTGAATAAGTAGTGTATTGAATGAGCGAAATTAGTATAGGTACCAGCAGTATTGTTGATAATTGAATGAGTAAAATACGATTAGACTTTGATTGTGTTTTTTTGAAAAATTTATTTTCTATTAGCTTAAGTGTAATTACGTTTATTATCAAAACCCATAGTGTACCACCTAAAACACCTGTATATGAATACCATTGCACGAAAGAGGGTACGATTGAGAAATTATTCCCTAAGCTTAACCAAGGATATGATAATTCCCAATGATAATGAAAGTATTCAAATGCAATCCAATAACAAATAAGCGATATATAGCCTATTTTCGAACCTAATTTTTTCTTGGTTATATGGAATAACATAAAGGTAATTGACATCAACAATGCATTTAAAGTAAACGCCATTATCGCTCCGCCTAGATCTGCATTCCAAATCCACCATGTTGTGCCAATATTGAAAATAAAAAAGGAAATATAAGCGTGAAGAAACACTTTTGAAGATCTGTATTTCTGTTGACTGATGTTGCTTTCAATTAATAGTAAAGGAACCCAAGAAATAAAAACAAGTGGAGTTAAACTTCCTGTAAATGGAAATGAAACAATCATTAATAAACCAGAAAGAATACTTAATAAATAACGGTGTCTCTTAGTTAAATTAATCATGTGCTAAAATTATATCAAAAAACTCAGATTGCATAAAAAAGGGCCGACTTATAAAGTCGACCCTTATATAGTTATAAGTGATTCTTATTTAAAAATGATTTTCATTTCCACACGTCTATTTTTCTGACGTCCTTCAGGTGTATCATTTGTTGAAACTGGCATTGTTTCGCCGAAGTACAAAGTATTCAATCTACTTGCATCAATTCCTTGAGAAACCATGAAAGCTTTAACAGCTTCAGAACGCTTCTTAGAAAGAATTAAGTTTTTCTGATCATCACCAACGTTATCTGTGTGACCTGAAATTTGAAGACCCCAAGCTGTTTTCTTTTTCAAAACTCCAGCCAATTCAGTCAACGAAGGAATAGAACTTGCTTTAATAATATCTTTTCCAGTTTCGAATTCTAAGTTGTCGAAAGCCATTTTTAAGATTTCTTCTACCTCTTTCTCAACAACAGGACAACCTTTGTTGGAAACAGGGCCTGGAGTTGCTGGACAGTCGTCATCTTTATCCAATACACCATCATTATCAGTGTCTTGGTAAGGACAGCCTTTATTTTTAATTGGACCAGCAAGATTTGGACATTCATCGTCTTTATCTAACAATCCATCATTGTCAGTATCTGGCCATGGACAACCTTTATTTTCTTTTGGTCCATAAACTTCAGGACAATCATCTAAGAAGTCAAAAATTCCATCTTTATCTGTATCAGGACATCCTTGATTTACAAGTGGACCAGCAATATCTGGACAAGCATCTTCATCATCCTTGATTCCGTCACCATCTGTATCTGGGCAACCTCTGAATGCTGCTAAACCTGGAGTATCAGGACAATCATCATTTGGATCAATAATGCTATCATTGTCTCTGTCTGGACAACCTTTAAATTTAAGGTCACCAGCTAATTCTGGACATAAATCATCTTTGTCAGGAATTTTATCTCCGTCTTTATCTGGACAACCATGGAATTCAGTTAATCCAGCTTCTTGAGGACAATGATCTTCAATGTCTTTAATTCCATCACCATCTGAATCCGGGCAACCTTTAAATGCCCATACACCAGGAATAATTTGACATTCATCAACTTTGTCAGAGACTAAATCTCCATCAATATCACCTGGGTGAGAATATAAAACGGGCACTCTAAGTCCTGCATAAACGGCAGCACCATTTACTTTTTTACCCGATGCAAAAAGAATATTGAAGTCATTAACTCCAATCGTTAATGGTCCTAAACGAGTTCCAATACCTGCCTTAAATCCTGAGTAACCGTTGTAAGATAATGGTAAATGTAAACCAAACCAAGCATGGTCAAGACTAGGCGTTAAAGTGAATTGATTTGGTACTCTTACTCTATGAGGATTATTTCTATTCTGAACACTGATCATTCCAGTAGCATTCACATAAAATACTTTCCAAATATGATAATCTAATTGTAAGCTAATTGCTGTTGGAAGTTGCATAAAAAATGTCGAACCTGCATCTTGATCTGAAGTCCAATCGGCATCATTTGTAATTAAGCTATCAATCGTTTCATCCACAGCAATTAATGATTCTTTGCCATCAAAAATCTCACGGAAATAAAATGCTTTATCTGTATCTACTGAGAAATCACGACTTAAACCGCCTTTTGCAAATTTCATTCCTCCAATATCAAGTATAGAAAGACCAGCTCGCACCTTATATTTTTCTTTGTCTTGTCTCCAGATGTTTGTTTCACCATCCATATCATATTTATATTCTTTCCAATCAGGACGCCATTCATATACAAAACCTAAATCTAATCCTATCCCAAATTTTGATGCACTTTTAAAAATATCATTGACTCCTGGCTGATAGGTGTCGTTAGCCATATTTTCTAGCAGCCCAGCTGAGTGACCATAAGACATATCTCCAGATAAATGGCTGAAAGTAGTGTCATTATCTACATTGTATTGAAAATTATTTGTGTGTAAGTATGCAGCTGTAATTCCAGAAAGCCATTTAACTTTACCTCCAGCTTTCATAAAATGTTCTCCATCATCCTTAAGCACTTGAGAATAAATGAAGCCATATTCCATCCAGGTCATGTGGTTAATATCTAATAACTCCTCATTGAATTTTTGATCCCATAGACTCGTGTAATTCCAATCTTCTTCAAATAAAACGGCTAATTTAGGGTCGATATCATCTATATTAGTTATAGATCTCAATTTAATTGCTGCTCCAATTGCAATGGTTGGTTTAATATGAAACATGAAATTCAATATATCTAATTGAACACTGTTGTATATCCCAAGTACTTTGTTAGTTGTTGCATCATAACTACGGTTTACATAACGGTCCATAAAAGTACTGTCAGGTTGTTGCCAGTCATTATAAGGATTGTCATAACCTGGAGTATCTGCTTTAAAAGATTTTGTCCACCACTTAGGCATATCCTTTGTGTCAAAAGACATCGCATTATTCCATGTACTAAAGTTAAAACTTACAAGGTTTACATCAACAACAAATCTACTGTCAACAAAACTCGCTGGTTGAATGTCAGTTCCCATAACACCAGCGTAATTACTCCCGTATATTCCTAGATAATTTTGAGCACTTACTTGAAAGGAAAGCACAATACTAAAAAACAAAATTGCTTTTTGAATCATTTTCATATGTGTAGTTTAAAATTTTACTTTGTATTGTATTAAATAGTTATCGACTACTGTAGTCAGAATTAAGTTTCCGTCATACCAATTAAGCATATTTTTTTTCATGCCTTCAAACGACTGATTCAGTAGTTTTTTTCCATTTAATTGATACAAATATACATTATTCTCCAAACCATCAATAACTGAAACATAAGTTCTTCCATTTATTGTTTGGACATCATAATTTTCAATATCAGAAAAATCAGTTTGAACAGTGCCTAAAGGCAGTCCAACAGAATTAAAGATTGAGATTGATTGATTGCTCAAATTCATAATAAAACTTTCTGTTCGCCCGGGGGACGATTTCTTTAGAATACCTGAAATACTTGTGTTTAATGAATGTTTAATCCCTTTTTGATCAAGATAAAGCAAATTGTTATTCTCCTTGGAAAAGAGAAATAACTCATTAGATTTTGTGATTGATTGACTTTGACCTGGTAAACTAAAAGATCGAAATTCTTTTTTTGAATTGGCATCAATCATTTTGAACGTAGCGTTTGAATGTGCCCCAAAAAATAATTTGTTTTGACTTACCCATGCATCGATTGGAGAACTAATTTCCTTCAAATTAGTGTTGATGTTCATATGTAATACACCTCTGGAATTATACACTATTAAATTACCATTTACATCTGGATAAACTAAGTACATTTTGTTCTTCCATTTGTAATGTGAAGCTATTTGAGAAGGCGTTCGGTTTCCTAAATTTATCGGTCCCCCAAAAACATAAGAACCTTGTTTATTAAGCAGATGGATCGAGTTTTTGCACGTCACAAGTAATAGCTGAAATTCTTCGATATATGTTATAGATCCCAAAGATTTAGAATTTAAATTTTTGATCCACACTTGATTCCCATTAATGAAATACATGAGTTCGCCCGTCGCTGTTAAAACTGCTGCATTTCCTTTTCCGTCAAATGAAATGAAGTCTTGAATTATTGCATCAACATTAATAGTCAGGGTTTCTCCATTTGCTATTACAATTTGTTCATCATCACTTTGATGCACGGCTAAGAGTGTTTCAAGAATTTTTGATTTGTAAATGGATGTGCTCGATTTTTGTTTAGAGTTGACAATTCTTTCAGAAACTCGAGCAGGTAACCCATCATATAAAAATGACAAAGCTGGTGGGTTTGTGGCAAGGGTGTTTCCAAGCTTATTTTGAGCGATAATTTCTTCGCAAGCAAATTGGTCCTCTGAAATTACAACATAATCATTTAGTGAATACACAAAAAATCCGTTTGAATTTCTACTTGGAAAATCATCTGTTAATTGAATATTTTCAAAAAAAGCATGGGTTTCATTTTCTACATCCTGTTTTAAGTAATCACATAAAACATTAATTGGATCTTGACCAGCAATATAATCGGTGAACAGCACTTTGCTTCCCTTAAAATCAATAGTAACAAAACCTTTGTTAACCCATTTAGACATCACATTAATTCTAAAGATAGAATCAGTGCTTTTTGCGAATTCTTTTTCTTTGAAATGATAATCAATGACGTTTTTTGGTAAAACAGATGCGAAAAGTTCTTTGTCTATTATTTGATTCCCACGTATTTTTTTATCGTTTTTTGAGTGAAATTCAATTGTATTTGCACCTCTGAAATAGATTTCTTGAAGTGACGGTGTTTCTTGATTAAAATCAATGAGGACAGCACTAGAATTTCGATCAAATTTAGACCAGTTTTCTTGTGGTGTTGTTTCTAAATCTGTTTCATGGAAATACAGAAAGTTTTTATTATAGTCTATAATGTAATTACTGATTTTAAGTGATTTTAATCCAGTCATACTGTATTTCAACCCACTTTTCCTTAATAATTCTGTGACCTTATTTTTTGTCCATTGAAATTTTGATTCAATTAAAAAATGTCGTCGTTCTGCACTTATAAAGATTGATTTTTCATTTTTAATAAATGGCAATATGGTATTAATTATTTCGTGATTTTTTGGATTTGTTTTGAAGGGAATGATTTTGAGATCAACTTCTTTAGTTCTATTTATTATCAATAATTGATGATCTTCTTTACCAAACAAGAGGGCTGGAGAAAATGAATCTTTCTTATCAATTAGATCGACAGCTACGAAGCCAATCCAGAAAATACTGATTATCCCAAGTAAAATTAAAAGGTATCGTGCCCGCATTTTTGTTCTATTTGTCCAAAAATAGCTGTTTAATTGTCAGAGATTGTACATGCAGATTATTTAAATCAACAATGATATGTTTAATCAAAAATCGAAAGTTGATGTGGTGCTAATAAAGTGAATGTCATACGATGATGAGCTGTTGGCCCATGCTTTTCAATTGCTTCTCGATGAGCAAAAGTAGGGTAGCCTTTGTTTTTTTTCCAATTGTAAACAGGGTATTCTGTATCTAATTTTTCTAAGTACTCGTCTCTATAAGTTTTAGCTAAAATTGAAGCTGCGGCAATATTTAAGAATTTTCCATCCCCTTTAATGATACATTCATGGGGTATGTTGGTGTATGGATTAAAGCGATTTCCGTCAATTAGTAAAAGTTCAGGTCTAGTTTTCAATTGGTCAATTGCTCTATGCATAGCAAGGAAACTGGCTCTTAAAATATTGATTTCATCGATTTCTTCTGGAGAAACAAAAGCAACACCAAATGCTACCGCTTCTTTTTCAATAATCGGCCGCAAAAGATTTCTTTGTTTTTCACTTATTTTTTTAGAATCATTTAATAGAGGATGATAAAAATCTTTTGGTAAAATGACAGCTGCTGCTACTACAGGACCCGCCAAACAACCACGACCTGCTTCATCACAACCTGCTTCAATTTTGAATTCGTCGAAAAATGCTAAAAGATTATCCATCTCAGACAAAATTGGCAAAAAAATTGTACATTAGCTTCCAGTATTCGATACAACTTTTTTAGCTTGTTTATCGTCTGCTTAAAAACAAACAATATGAGAACATTATTTTTAACATTTTTGACAGTTGTATGTATGGTGACTTTGTCATATGCTCAAGAAACGAATAGTGCAACTGCTCAATCAAAAACTGAATTAATTTCAAGTAAAGTAAGTGGTAATTACTCATTTATTATTGGTAATAAATTGTCTGCTGAACAAGTATCAAAGAACGCACAGTATTATGTGCACTATTTTACGGTTACTTATTCTGAAAAAACAAATGAAGCATTAGTTAAAATGGTTACCAATGATGAAAAAAACAGACACATTGTGGTGAGGTTCTTAACAGCATGTGGAATTCAAAACATTTTAGTTGAAGGACGAACTCTCGCACCTGAAGAGTTTTTCAATAACTATATGAAATAATAAAAAAGTTATTTTTTTAAATCCCATTCGTTATTTAATGAATGGGATTTTTTTTGTTCATTTCATAACTAGTGGAATAGTTATGTATCATTTTACTTCGCATATTTGTTGAAAAATTGAACTCATGAAAAAAATATTATTTATTACAAGTTTGGCTTTTGTTGCCGCGTCATGTGGAAATAAAGGTGCATCTGAGAATGCAGTTGAATTAGGAAAAAGTTATGGACCTGTGAAAGTTGACACATCTAAATCTGTTACTGTTTCTGAAATGCTTAAAACATTTGAGGGTGAAAAGGAAGAAATGGAATTTACTTTTTTCGCACCAATATCTGAAGTTTGTTCAAAAGCAGGATGTTGGATAAATGTTGACAAAGGCAATGGTGAAACATTTATGGTTCTTTTTAAGGATCATTTTACAATTCCACCTAAAACTAAAATTGGAACACAAGCGTATTTACATGGCGTTGCACATTGGGATACAGTAAGCGTGGAACTTTTACAACATTTTGCTGAAGATGCTGGAAAAAGTAAAGAAGAAATTGCAAAAATTACCGAACCAAAATTCGAATTAGGTTTTGAAGCAGATGGTATCGTTTTGAAAAAATAATTAATAAATTATTGAATATTGAAAGCAGGTTATTTATAGCCTGCTTTTTTGTTTAAGATTATCGGAACTATGAATTAACTTTACACTATGACCAAATCCGTTTCGATTGAAGAATTTATTGAATTAGCCGACCGAATGCCGATTATAGATGTTCGGAGTGAAAATGAATTTTTTAGTGGTCACTTTCCAGCTGCTTGTAATGTCCCAATATTATCTGATGAACAACGGAAAATAGTAGGTACTATTTACAAACAAAATGGTCGAGAACCAGCTGTTTACAAAGGTTTGGAATTACTTGGGCCTTTTATGAGTATCCGTTTAAAACAAGGGGTTAAACTTGTGAAGGAAAATCAAGTTTTGGTTCATTGCTGGAGAGGAGGGATGAGAAGTCAATTCTATGCTTTTCTTTTGGAATTTTATGGAATTGAACCTATTTTATTGAAAGGTGGTTATAAAGCTTTTCGTGGTGTTGTTTTAAAGTCGTTTGAAGAACCTTTAAAAATTATTGTTTTAGGCGGAAAAACTGGTTCTGGAAAAACAATCTTATTAAATCACCTAAAAGAACAAGGTGAACAAATTTTGGATTTGGAACATTTTGCAAATCATAGAGGTTCTACTTTTGGATCATTAGGAATGGAGGATCAACCTTCTCAAGAACAATTTGAAAATAATTTATTTGCTACTATTCGTAAATTGGATAAAAACAAAATCATTTGGATTGAAGATGAAAGTCGAACAATAGGGGCAAGAGTAATCCCGGAAGGGATTTGGTCTCAAATGAAAATGACAAAAAAAATATATTTGGACCGCGATTTTGACGAACGACTAGATCAGATAATGGCTGATTATTCTAATTTTTCAATTGCAGATTTGAAAACATCTATGTTGAGAATTGGTAAGAGATTAGGTCCGCAAAATGTGAAACGAGCAATAGAATTGTTGGAAAACGGTGAAATTCGAGAAGCTTTTGCAATGGCTTTAATCTATTATGATAAAACGTATTCCTATAACTTAGAACAAAATACCACGAATAAAATAACGAAAATTGCTGCTCAAGGGATTAGTTATTTAGCAATAACAAAACAACTCATTTCTTTAAAAGATGGAAATTAATAAGACAATTCGATTAACTGAATTCACGAAAGGTGGTGGTTGTGGATGCAAATTACCCCCGGCAGCATTGCGGGAAATCTTATCCAATCAGCATACATCTGACGAATTTGGATTGATTGTCGGTAATTCGAAAGGTGACGATGCAGCCGTTTGGGATATGGGAAATGATAGTTTTTTGGTGAGTACCACCGATTTTTTTACACCTATTGTAGATGATCCATACGATTTTGGTCGAATAGCTGCAGCAAATTCCATTAGTGATGTTTACGCTATGGGCGGAAGTCCTGTGATGGCGTTAAGTATTTTAGGTTGGCCTACAGATAAACTACCAAACGAAATTGCAGCACAAGTTTTAAAAGGAGCGCGCGATCTTTGTGCAAGTGTCGGAATTGCAATTGGAGGTGGACATTCAATTGAAAATCCAGAACCAATTTTTGGACTTGCGGTAAATGGTATTGTAGCGAAGAAAAATTTGAAAAGAAATCATTCGGCCAAAGCAGGAGACATTTTAATTCTTACAAAACCTATTGGATCAGGAATTTTATCTGCGGCAATGAAACGAGGAATTCTTTCCGAAGAGTATAAATTGGCACTTGTTCATCAATTGGTGCAATTGAATAAAATTGGAGAAAATTTAGGGAAATTGGAAGAAGTTCATGCAATGACAGATGTCACAGGTTTTGGTTTAATTGGCCATACAATTGAAATGGCTGAAGGAAGCGGTTTATCTGCACAAATTAATTATCAAGCAGTTCCGCTAATGAATGGTGTCTCATTGTACGCTTCTCAAATGATTT
>VFKM01000201.1 GCA_009885545.1 Flavobacteriales bacterium | reverse complement strand
TTCAAAATATTTCGCTGTATCTTTTTTAGAAATTTCGAATAATTTTTCCACATACTGTGGCATTGTAAATAAGGAAGGTCCTGCATCAAATCGATAATTGCCTAATTGCAAATTAGTCAACTTTCCACCTGGATAAGAATTTGCTTCATAAACGTGTACATTATACCCTTTATTCGCTAAACGAATAGCTGAAGCAATACCAGCAATACCAGATCCTACAACACAAACTTTTACATTTTTTTCCTTCATACTAAATTCCTTCTGTGAAATTAAAAAATGAAAGTCGAAAATGTTCTATTTTTAGAAAAAAGAAAATTATGAATGGAAAAGCAATTGGACTTGGTGGAGTATTTTTAAAATTTAAAGATCCCGCAAAAATGAATAGTTGGTATTCAGAAGTTTTAGGTTTGACAACGAATGATTACGGAGTATTATTCTCCTTCAATTCGGAAAATTCAAAAACAGCTTTACTGCAATTAGGAACCTTCCCTAGTGACAGTGATTATTTTGGACGAAATGAGCAACAGGTCATGTTGAATTTCCGTGTAGATAATTTAGATTTGATGCTTATTCGTTTAAAATCTTTAAACGTTGAAATCTTAGATGAAATGGAAACGTATGAATATGGTAAATTCATTCATATAAGTGACCCAGAAGGAAATAGAATCGAATTATGGGAACCTATTGATGCTGCATTTTCAAATGAACCAACAACAGAAATGCAATAAATTACTTAAGATTTGCTAAGTAACGTTCCAAATTTGGATTTTCTAACATGACATCAGAACCAAGGAAAAGCACTTTTTTACAACCATTTCTTTCGATCCAAAGTTCTAAATTTGATACACCAACCATTAACGTTCCGTTGATATCAATTTTGTGAACAGGCTTTTGGTTTTTATCAAAAATTGATCGAATATCTAAGATTTCTTTGTCAACCTCTTGATTTTCTGTAAATATTACAAGACCATCGATTCCTTCTTCTGAATCTTCATTTTTAGTAGAAAATTCTTGAATTTCAATATTAAGTTCATTTACCCAAGATGTTAGGTAATGTGAAAATCGAGAATTGTCTTTTAAAAAAATCTTATTTAATTTCATTGGTGTCCTAATGCTGATTTTTTTAAATCATGTTGGGGGTGCAAAACTAATACATTTATTGAATTATTCGTAAAAATAATCACATTAATAACCCAATATTTTTAAATAATCTGCTGCAGTTTGTTCTTCACTGAATAATTCTGTTTGCAATTTACCATTTTCGTCTCGTTGAATCAAAATATGCTTTGGTTCTGGGATAAGGCAGTGTTTCAATCCACCAAAACCACCAATTGTTTCTTGGTATGCCCCAGTATTGAAGAAGCCGAGGTATAAGACTTTGTTTCGATCGTATTTTGGAAGATAAATAGCATTTGAGTGTTGTTCGGAATTGTAATAATCATCACTGTCACATGTCAATCCACCCAATAATACACGCTCATAATCGTCATTCCAACGATTTACTGGCAACATGATATACCGTTGATTTATAGCCCATGTATCTGGTAGATTGGTCATGAAAGAAGAATCAATCATGTTCCACTTCTCTCTATCGTTTTGTTGTTTTTGATGCAACACACTGAAAATTGCTCCACCACTTTCTCCAACGGTAAACGATCCAAACTCCGTAAAGATATTTGGTTCTGGAATTTCATTATCAGCACAAACACGTTGAACTTGAGTCAATATTTCACGCACCATGTATGCATAATCAAAATCAAAAGCCAATGATTTTTTAATTGGGAAACCACCACCGATGTTCAATGAATCCAATGAAGGACAAACCTTTTTTAAATCACTGTAAATTCTTAAACATTTCGTTAATTCATTCCAGTAATAAGCTGTGTCATTGATTCCTGTATTGATGAAAAAATGCAACATTTTCACTTCAACTCGTGGATTGTCTTTTAACATTGCTTTATAAAAAGGTACTATTTCACGGTACCGAATACCTAAACGTGATGTATAAAATTCGAATTTAGGCTCTTCTTCAGAAGCAATACGAATTCCAATTTTAATATCTTTTTCGGTTTTAGCCAACAAATCCTGCAATTCCTGGGTATTATCAACAATCGGAATAACATTCAAATTTCCATCATTGATTAAACCTGCAATATTGTCGATATATTGCTTCGGCTTGTATCCATTGCAGATTACATATTTTCCATCCGTTAATTTTCCGGAATTGTAAAGATTACGAACGATATCAATATCAAAAGCGGAAGAAGTTTCTATATGAACATCATTTTTCAAAACCTCATCTAAAACAAATGAAAAATGGCTGCTTTTTGTACAATATGAATAATAATAATTTCCAGAATAACCTAAATTACTGATTGCTTCACGAAACCATCCTTTAGCTCGTTGAATATTGTTTGATATTTGTGGTAAATAATTGAATTTTAATGGTGTCCCATAATCTGCGATTAAACGCATCAAATCAATACCATGAAAAAATAAATTGTCTTCTCTTAAATGGAATTCATTTTGTGGAAAATCAAATGTTTGGTCAATTAAATCAAAATACTTTGTTCTCATTTACTTTGTCTGTACTAAATTATGACTAAAGGATTTCCAAAATTCTTTCAGTTGGACGCCCAATAACTGCTTTGTTGCCTTTTATTACGATAGGTCGCTCAATAAGTTTCGGAAATTTAACCATTGCATCAATCCATTCTGAATCCGAAAGATTTTTATCCTTAAAATTAGCCTTAAAGTCTTCTTCCCCTTTGCGAACTAACGCTTCTGGCTTGATACCTAATTTGGTAATAATCGTTTCTAAATCTTTGTGAGTAGGATTGTTCTTCAAATAATCCACGACGGTGTAATCGATTCCTTTATCAGAAAGAAATTCAAGAGCACATCTACTTTTAGAACAACGAGAATTGTGAAATACGATAATAGATTCTGACATACCATTAGAATTGGGATGCAAAGATACGTGTTTCTAAAATCAGAATATACTCTTAGTACTATTTTTCAAAATCAATTATCAAATTTTAACCAATCAACTGTGTAAAGAGTGCTTGATTGTTGTTTAAATATTCGTATTTAAAATGCAACTTTTCTAAATTGCTGTAAATTCTTTCTAAATCTTCAGGTTTTTTCAACTCTATCCCAACCACAGCTGGTCCACTTTCTCTGTTATTTTTCTTAGAGAATTGAAAAAAGGTGATATCATCATCCGGACCTAAAATTTCCGTAACAAAATCTTTTAAAGCACCTGGTCGTTGTGGAAATTGAATTAAGAAATAATGTTTTAATCCTTCGTAAAACAAAGAGCGCTCTTTTATTTCTTCTGTACGTGTGATGTCATTATTACTGCCACTCACAACACACACACAGTTTTTTCCTTTAATTTCCTTTTGATAAAAATCAAGTGCTGCGATACTTAATGCTCCGGCTGGTTCAACAACAATTGCTTCTTCGTTGTATAATTTTAATATTGTTGAACATACTTTTCCTTCTGGAACCAAAATAATATCATCAAGATTTTTTTTGCATATTTCAAAATTCAAATCCCCTACTCTTTTCACAGCAGCACCATCAACAAATTTGTCAATTTCATCCAAAGTGATATTTTGATTCGCTGCAATTGACGTTTTCATTGATGGAGCACCAAGAGGCTCAACCCCGATTATTTTTGTAGATGGACTTAATGCTCTAAATACTGTTGAAACACCAGCAGATAAACCTCCTCCACCAATTGGAATAAATAAATAATCGATTTTTTCTTTCAATTGCCCGAGAATTTCAAGTCCAACAGTTCCTTGTCCTGCAATGACTTTTTCATCATCAAATGGATGCACAAAAACATTATTGTTCGCTTCACAGAATTCAATGGCTTTTTTATAGGTATCATCAAAAGTATCTCCTTCTAAGATTATGTGAACATTATCTTTCCCAAATAATTCGACTTGTTTTATTTTCTGCTTTGGCGTTGTTGCCGGCATAAAAATGGTTCCTTGAATATTCAACAAATGACACGAATATGCCACTCCTTGTGCATGATTTCCTGCACTCGCGCAGACAATTCCCTGTTCCCTTTCCTTTGTCTGAAGTGAATTGATTTTATTGTACGCTCCTCTAATTTTATAGGAACGAACCACTTGAAGATCTTCTCTTTTAAGATAAATCGATGCACCGTATTGACTTGACAAATTAATACTCAAACTACACGGTGTTTCGAGAATTATACCGTGTAAATTTTCTTTGGCAGCTTTTATTTCTTCAAGTAGTTCCATTTGATTCTAACAATTGATTTTTGAATTTTCGCTTTGTTACCACAAAATCTTTTTGGCATGATTTTACAAAAAAATATATGCCAAAAAAGAGAACTATTTCATGTTTTTTTCGCTGGACTAAATCCAGCGCTAAAAACATATAACCCCTAAAGGGGTATAAATTCGTCTTGCGGTATTCTAACTTTTCCTCCAAATTAATTTAATTTTTTCATGTCTGTCATCATTCCTCTTAACCATGCTCCAACTTCTTCAATCGGGTGTTGGCGAATTGCCTCATTCACTTCTATCAATTCCAAATTATCCACTTCATTCGTAGATGAAAAATGATGACCGATGACATTCAATTCAATTGTAGATATGAAATCTTTTAATAATGGCTTACAAGCATGATCAAATAAGTAACACCCATATTCAGCGGTATCTGAGATAATTCTATTCATTTCGAATAATTTTTTTCTTGCGATTGTATTTGCAATTAACGGAGCCTCATGAAGTGATTCGTAATAAGCGGATTCAGCAACGATTCCTGTTTCTGTCATTGTTTCATAAGCCAATTCAACCCCAGCTTTTACAAATGCTACTAATAAAGTTCCTTGATCAAAATACGTTTGTTCTGAGATAAAATTGCTTGTTGCAGTCGTTTTTTCGAAAGCAGTTTCACCTGTTTGTCTTCTCCAAGTATGCAATTCGACATCACCATTCTTCCAATCTTCCATCATTCTTTTAGAGAAATCACCGCTCATGATATCATCCATGTGCTTTTGAAAAAGTGGACGCATGATTGCTTTTAATTCTTCAGACATTTCAAACGCCTCAATTTTTGCGGTATTTGATAATCGGTCCATCATATTCGTGATACCGCCATGTTTCAATGCTTCCGTGATTGTTTCCCAACCATTTTGAATCAATTTAGCTGCATAAGCTGGTTCAATTCCTTTCTCAACCATCTTATCGAAAGATAGAATAGACCCTGTTTGAAGCAAGCCGCACAAAATTGTTTGTTCACCCATTAAGTCTGACTTAACTTCTGCGACAAAAGAAGAAAGTAACACACCCGCTTTGTGTCCACCAGTTGCAGCGGCATATGCTTTAGCTTGTTCCAAGCCTAATCCATTTGGGTCATTTTCTGGATGAACCGCTATTAATGTTGGTACTCCGAATCCACGTTTATATTCTTCACGTACTTCAGTACCTGGACATTTTGGTGCAACCATTATTACTGTAATATCTTCTCTGATGTGCATTCCTTCCTCAACAATGTTGAATCCATGAGAATAGGACAAAGTGGAATCTTTTTTCATCAATGGCATGATCGCATTGACAACTGAAGTATGCTGTTTATCAGGAGTAAGATTACAAACTACATCAGCCCAAGGAATCATTTCTTCATATGTTCCGACAATAAAACTATTGTCGGTTGCATTCTGGAAGGAGGTTCTTTTTTCTAAAATAGCATCTTCTCTGAGAGCATAAGAAATATCTAAACCAGAATCGCGCATGTTTAATCCTTGGTTTAATCCTTGAGCGCCACAACCAACAATGACAATTTTTTTACCTTTCAAAGCATTGATTCCGTCTTCAAAATGAGATTGGTCGAGGAATTCACAGGTTGCTAATTGTTCAACTTGTTTTCTAAAAGGCAATTGATTAAAATAATTTTTCATCTGTATTTCTTATTAATTTTCTAATTCTTCTAAATAGTGTTCTAATGTTTTCATTGGTTTTGAAATGGCAACTCTTCCAGAGCGCACAAATTCAAGTACTCCAATCGAACTCAGATCATTGAATAATACTGTCAATTCTTCTGGTTGACCTGTTTTTTCTACGATTGTGAAATCTTTTTCAATTGTCAATATGCGTGCATGATGTTCGCGAACAATCTTTTCAGCACCCCCGTTTGCAAATGCTTCAGTAGACAATTTATACAAAGCTATTTCTTGGTGAACAACCTCATCATCCGTATGAAAAAACGCTTTTAAAACCTCAACTTGTTTTTCAATTTGCGCAACAACTTTTTTTACTTGATCCAGAGAAGTATTCACAACAATTGTATAACGGTAAACGCCTTTTACTTCAGACTCTGAAGCTGTGATACTTTCAATATTTAAATGTCTCCTTGTAAAAATTATGGTTATTCTATTCAGAATTCCGATACTATTTTCTGTGAAGACTGATATGTTATAAGCTCTTTCCATACTCATTAATTTAAACGTATTTCAGAAACAGACGCTCCTGTTTCAATCATTGGAAAAACATTTTCCTCTTGTTCCACAACAACTTCCAATAAGAAAGCTCCTGTCGAATTCAATAATGTATCTAAGCCATTATCAAGTTCACTTCTTTCAGTAATCTTCAACGCATCGATTGAATATCCTTTAGCGATTGCTGTAAAATTTGGATTCACTATTTCGGTAAACGAATACCTGCGATCAAAAAATAATTGTTGCCATTGTCTCACCATTCCAAGGAAATTGTTATTGAGAATTAATATTTTAACATCCACTTTTGCTTGTAGGATTGTACCTAATTCTTGTATGGTCATTTGAAATCCACCGTCTCCAATTATTGCTACAACTGTTTTTTCTGGGTTCCCTAGCTTTACACCAATAGCAGCAGGCAAACTAAATCCCATAGTTCCTAATCCTCCTGAAGTAACATTAGATCTAAAGCCTTTATACTGGTAGTATCTAGATGTTATCATTTGATGTTGACCAACATCTGTTACAATTATTGCTTTTCCGTCTGTTTTTTCAGAAAGTAAGTTTACAACTTCAGCCATTTTCAATTCGCCATTGGTTGGATGTTTCGCTTCGTTTACAACACTTTCATGTTCTATTTTTTCCAATGCTCTAAATTCTCCTAGCCAATTTTCATGCTTTTTCGGAGTAATCAATTCCGTTAAATGCACTAATGCTTCTTTGGCATCTGCTAAAACTGCTACATCTGCTTTTATTATTTTGTTTAATTCGGCAGCATCTATATCGAAGTGAATCACTTTTGCTTGTTTTGCATAGCGCGAAACGTCACCTGTAACTCTGTCATCAAAACGCATCCCAATAGCCAAAAGAACATCGCATTCATTCGTTAAAATGTTGGGAGCATAATTTCCATGCATTCCCAAATAACCCACATATAATGGATGATCAGTGGGGAAAGCACCAAGTCCTAACAAAGTTGAAGCCACTGGAATGCCTGATTTTTCAGCAAAAGCAACTAATTCTTTTTCTGCTCCCGATAATATAATTCCTTGACCAATTAATAAAAATGGTTTTTGAGCACTATTTAGTAAATCTACCGCTGCATTCAAATCATCCATTTGAATCGTTGGTTTTGGCGAATAACTTCTGATTTTTTCACACGGTTTGTATTCAAAATCAGTCATCCCGAATTGAGCATCTTTTGTAATGTCAACCAAAACGGGTCCTGGACGTCCTGAACCAGCAATATAAAATGCTTTTGCCATTGCTCCTGCAATATCTTCAGCCTTTGTTACTTGGATATTCCATTTGGTAACCGGCATTGATATTCCTATTACATCTGTTTCTTGAAAAGCATCCGTACCCAAAAGATGGGATGCTACTTGACCAGTAACACAAACGACTGGAGTAGAATCAATCATAGCATCAGCTAACCCAGTAATAAGATTTGTGGCCCCAGGTCCTGAAGTTGCAAAACAAACTCCAACTTTTCCAGAAGTTCTTGCAAATCCTTGTGCAGCATGAATGGCACCTTGTTCGTGTCTTACAAGAATGTGATTCACTTGTTCTTTAAAATCGTAAAGTGCATCATAAATAGGCATAATTGCTCCCCCAGGATAACCAAATATTGTATCAACTTTTTCAGCGACTAAGCAGCGCATAACCGCTTCCGCTCCTCGTATATTTTTTTCCATTTTACTTATCTGTTATGCATCCTTCAGAAGCTGAAGCAACGCATTTTGCGTATTTGTAGAGAACTCCTTGTTTAACTTTTAATTCGGGTTGTTTCCAAGACTGTTTTCTGCGACTTATTTCTTCTTCAGAAACTTTTAATGTTAGCTTATTATTGACCGCATCGATGGCAATTTGATCTCCATCTTGAACAAATGCGATTAATCCTCCTTCAAAAGCTTCTGGAGAAATATGTCCAACAACAAACCCATGTGTCCCACCCGAAAATCTTCCATCCGTAATTAAAGCAACCGAACCTCCTAGTCCAGCGCCCATAATGGCTGATGTTGGTTTTAACATTTCGGGCATTCCAGGACCACCTTTAGGACCGCAATTTCGAATAACGACAACATTACCAGCTTTTATTCGACCTTCACGCACCCCATCAATAACTGTAAATTCATCTTCAAAAATTACTGCAGGTCCTTCAAAAAATTCGCCTTCATTACCACTTATTTTAGCCACAGAACCTTCTGAAGCCAAGTTTCCATATAGAACTTGAAGATGTCCCGTTTGTTTTAAAGGATTATTGAGTTGATGAAAAACATCTTGACCAACAGTAAGATCATTCACATTTTCCAAGTTTTCTGAAATTGTTTGACCAGTAACTGTCATACATTCACCATGGATCAAACCTTCTTTTAATAGATACTTCATAACGGCTGGAACGCCACCAACTCGGTGTAAATCTTCCATTAAATATTTTCCACTAGGTTTCAAATCAGCTAAAACTGGTGTTTTGTCGCTAAATCGTTGGAAATCATCAATCGTCAATTTTAACCCAACTGAATGTGCCATTGCTATCAAATGCAAGACAGCATTAGTAGAACCACCCAAAACAACAACCATGGTCATGGCATTTTCAAATGCTTTCATGGTCATGATATCTCTTGGTTTGATATCTTTCTCAAGTAGGTTTCGAATTGCTTTTCCAGCCTCTTCACATTCTATTTGTTTTTCTTTGCTTTTTGCAGGATTCGATGCACTATAAGGCAAAGACATTCCTAATGCTTCAATTGCTGAAGACATGGTATTTGCAGTATACATGCCTCCACATGCTCCAGCTCCTGGACAGGCATTTTTTATTACTCCTTTAAAATCTTCGGGAGTAATCGTATTATTGAATTTTTTGCCCAATGCTTCAAATGCAGAAACGATATTTAAGGATTCTCCTTTCCAATTTCCTGAATGAATACTTCCACCATACACCATTATTGCAGGTCGATTCAATCTTCCCATAGCAATAACAGAACCTGGCATATTTTTATCACAACCAACGACTGCAATCATACCATCGTACCATTGTGCACCCATTACCGTTTCGATAGAATCAGCGATCACATCTCGTGAAACCAAGGAATATCGCATTCCATCAGTACCATTTGATATTCCATCACTTACACCGATTGTATTAAAAATTAATCCAACTAGATCTGCATCCCAAACGGATGTTTTGATGTCTTTTGCCAAATCATTCAGATGCATGTTACACGTGTTCCCTTCGTAACCAGTACTAACTATGCCAACTTGAGCCTTATTTAAATCTTCTTCAGTCAATCCGATTCCATATAACATAGCTTGAGCGGCTGGCTGTGTTTCGTCTTGAGTAATTGTTTTACTATACTTATTCATTTCCATTATTTCTGTTATAAATAAACGTTTTGGTATTCGTTAAAAGCAACTCTTCTTTTGTATTTACGCTGGATTAAAGCGCTATTCGTGTCTTCCCAGTTCATTGGAAATTTATATTCGATGAATTGCTCAATACCTATCACTTCAGCTGCAGTTCCACAGAAAAATGCTGCATCGGCGGTTTCAATCTCTTCAGGTTTGAAAAAGCGTTCTTCCACTTCAATTTGCAATTCTTTCGCTATTTCAAAAACAGTGGCTCTCGTAATTCCAGAAAGTATATTACCTAATGGTGCAGTTACAAGTTTTCCATCTTTTTCAAAGAAGAAATTGGCACCGGGCCCTTCTGCAATAAAGCCATTCATGTCTGTTAACAAAGCTTCATCAAACCCATTTTGTTTTGCTTCAGTAGTTGCGAGGATACTATTTGTGTAGTGACCAACAACTTTAGCTTGTACAAAACAAGATTTAGGATTTGGGCGTTGAAATGATGATAACATCACTTTTAGCATTTTATCACCTAGGTATTTTCCCCATTCCCAAACCATAATTACGATGTGTACCTCGTCTGTTGGAGTCAATGACATGTTATCTCCCAGATAAACCAATGGCCTGATGTACGCATCCTTTAAATCATTCATTTCTAAAAGTTGATACGTAATTTGTTCCAATTCTTCTGAAGAATATTTCAATTTGATATGCATTTTTTCGGCTGAATAATGCAATCTATCATAGTGGTCTTTTGCCTTAAAAATTCTTGTTCCATCTGGTGTGTCGTATGAACGAATTCCTTCAAAAACACCGTTGCCATAATGCATCGTTTGATTATACAAACCTACTTTAGCATCTTCTGCTTTAACAAAGTTGCCATTTAAAAAAACCACTGAATTTTCTGAATAATACATTTTTTACATTTTTACATTTTGAACAAAAAAAAGCCTTTCTCTTTTATTGAGAAAGGCTTATAAATAAAAACAAGCATTTCTCACTCCTTAGGAATGTCAATAATAATTGATATAAAAATCACCTGTTTCATACTACTTTACTTTAAAAATCTGACTATAAAAGTTAAAAAAATCTTTCTCCTGGAACATAAACAATGTTAGTGCTATTACTTACCTAACCTAAACCTATATACCTATTTACTAATCATTATTTTATCCGAAAACAAAATCGAAGAATTCGAAAGTTTCAGAAAATATATTCCATTGGAGAAAGAATTCATTAAGTTAATTTCTGTCAAACGTTCTGATGCTTTTAAAAAGATTTCAGACGTCTGTACCATTTGTCCCATTGCATTATAAACAGTCGCTTCAAGAAGTTGATTATGGTCAAATTTGTACCCTAAATTTATAGAGTTATTGGTTGAATTATAAGATGAACTGATATCAAAACCACTCCCTGTTAAACAATTGTTGTTTATAGAAATTGTTTTCAATTCACGTGTTGCACCATTTACGTCAGTTTGTGACAATCTATAATAATTGACACCTTCTTCAGCATAATAATCAGCAAATATATAATCCGTTTTTTGGGTTGAATTCAAAGCCCCATCAATTTGAGTTAATTCATAAAATACAGCATTTTCACCAGCTCTTTCTATAGTATAAAAGTCATTATTGTGTTCGGAAGCAGATGACCATTCCAATTTAGTATGTGTTTTTTCACATGAACCTGTGAAATCGATAAGTTCGATTGGGAGGATTGCTATAGCACCGCATGTTCCAGAGTAATTAGGTGGAGTCGGATTGGCATTATAAGTAGAGGCAACAGAAGTATAGGCTATCCCAGCTCCACTTCTAGTGACTGTGGTTCCAGAAGTATTTATTGATATGTTGGGCGTATTTGCAGCTAATATATTAAAATTTAAGGCTGTATTAAATTGGCTCCTTGTAACAGCAATATTACATGCGTTTGAAGAAGCTACAGCACCATAAATATCAATACCAGTAGCATTGGATTGATTATTTGTAAAGGAACAATTATCAATTGTAACATTACTTATTTTGTTTGCTGAGAAAGAACCTGTTGTGCCATTATATCTGGCCGCTATTGCGCCACCTCTTAGGTATGTTCCATTAGTTCCTCCCCCGGGTACAGAAGGATGATTATTCCCTCCATTATTTCCTGAAAAAGTACAACCCGTAAAAGATGCAGTTCCTGCAGAAATAAAAACAGCTCCACCATAAGTAGGTTCATAAACCATTGTACCATTTAGTTGAAAAATAACATCATCATTATATGGAGTAACTGCTGTATTATCCGATAAAATACAATTTGTCAATGTAAGCGTACCATTGTACATAGCAATCGCCCCACCCATTAGCGCAACGTTATTACATATTCTTGAATTATTAATGGATACGTTCGTATTATTTCCACCTTCAATCCTGATTCCTGCACCGTCAAATAATGGTTTATAATTATAACCTATTATGTAATTATTAATCGTCAAATTAATGTTATTTCCATATACATCTATTCCGCCAGTATAAGATGTCCCATACAAATTACAAAAACTACCACCACCGTTTAAAGTAACTGTTGAATTGGCATTAATTGCTATTGCGGCATTACCTCCATCCTGACCATTTTGGTTGATCATAACATTGGTAAAAACAACTCCTGTTGCCCCTCCAATCGATATTGCCTGGCCGGAATGAGCTTGACACTGACCTGCTTGAGTTCCTTGATTTTCGTACCCAGTAATGGTCATTTTTTGAACAGTTACATCATTTGCTGTAATACACATGAAAAAATCCGTATTCGATCCTGCATACTGATGATCAAAAATAGTTATCCCAATACCTGCTCCAACAAAATTCAATCCAGCTGTTGTAATAAGCATCTGATGGTCATAATCCGGATTTGTACCGCCAAGATCATTATACGTTCCTGCATCAATTCTAATTATATCACCATAAGCCAATTCATTCGTACCTGAAGCACCTTTGTTTCTTAACAAATGACTCAACGAACGATAAGGTGAATTCGATGTTTTTCCGGTATTTGTATTATTACCAACTACCGTACACCAGATGTCACCCGTTAAAGATCCATCGTTCACATACCAAATTTGGATATCGGGCGTAACCACAACAGAAGCAGTATTTGCAGCTGCTGCCGAACCGCATTCGTTGCTTGCTACCAACGTGTATACTCCTGCTCCAGTTGTCGATGTAGAGCTAATTGTTGGACTTTGAAACGAAGAAGTATACCCATTTGGACCGGTCCAACTCCAGCTTACTGCTCCAGTTGCTGAGCCCGTTAAAGAAAGTGCTGTATTTTCCAGAACAGGATTCGGTGTTGCAGTGGCAGACACTGCTGTAGGAACGCCAGAAACAATTACAACAGAAGCAGTGTTAACGACTGCAGAAGACCCGACACAATTTGTAGCAACCAATGTATATACACCTGCAGCGGCTGCCGTAACGCCAGAAATAGTTGGGTTTTGAGAAGTAGAGGAAAATCCATTAGGTCCACTCCAACTCCAGCTAGTTCCACCAGCCGCGGAACCAGTTAATGTTAAGGTACCGCCAACACAAATTGGGTTTGGAGTTGCAGATGCTGTTACACCTGAAGGCACGGTCGTTGAGACCGTTACAGAACCTGTATTTACGCTCAACGCAGAACCACATGTATTTGTAGCTACTAATTCATATATACCTTCATTGGCTGCTGCAAAACTTGCTACAGTTGGGCTTTGAGAGGTGGATGTAAAAGTATTAGGGCCTGTCCAACTCCAGCTGGCTGCGTTTGTTGCAGATCCCGTCAGCGTTAATGTGGTACCAGGGCAAACCGGGTTTGGTGAAGCCACTGCGGTGACTCCAGTTGGAACTGTGTTAACAGTTATTGTTTGCGTTGCGCTGTTGGTCGTGCATCCTGTTCCAGTTGAAACAGCGCAGTAAACATTCGTATTGGCTGTTAGATTTCCGGGTGCATATGTTTGTGTTGTAACACCAGTAGAAACAGCATCTTTGTACCATAAATATGTATAACTTGTCGGACTACCTCCAACAGCATCTGCTGTAAACGTTCCAGGAGAATTTCCTGAACAAATTGGAGTTGTGAAGCCAGAAAGAGTTACGGATGTTGGAGCGGTGCAGGCAGGGGCAATTTGATCAATAACAACATCATCCATAAAAAGGTTTTCTGTTCCACCATCAAATCCGGAAACGTTCAGTCTTAAATAAAGGGTAGTCCCATTGTGGTTATTTCCAAAACTAAAAGATACTGTATTTGCAGCATCTGCTGTTAAATTACCCCCTATTCCGCAATTTGTACACGTTACATTATTTGCACCGCTACTATTTAATAAAGAAGTACCTGAAGTCCATGGCCCTGTAGCCGATGTGAAACTATATTCGATGGTTGCTGTATTCGTGCCCGACCACAAAATCCCAGCGTTATCCCAACCGAATTTAGCTGTAAAAGTTAATTCATTTGCAGTTGTTATTGGGATTGATGGGAAAATCAAAATTTCAGTACTATTTGTTCCTACACAACCCGCCGTCCCATCAATATCCCTAAGGTAAAAGGCACTGCCTGTGAAACCCGTTACACACGTCGGAGCTGAATTTATCCCAAAGGCATCATTTCCGGTTCCACAGGATGCAAAATCGCACCAAGTAGCACCATTCGAATTAGTATAACCAGTTCTATTTGAAAAATCATGAGAGTAAATAATTTGACTAAAAGAAAAATTATCTAAAACGATTACACTAATTAAAATAACCAATTTAAAAACAAAACTCATTAATTTCATAGTCATAGGTTCTTACTTATTCGGTTGAGGAATCATTTAACATCACAAACATATTGCAGTAATACTATGTTCACAAATAACTTCCGTAAGCTGTTAGCATAAAGGGTGTAAAGAGATGTTTTGGGGTGAAATGATAGATTTTTGAATTGAATGGTTACAACAGTTAACCACAAATTGGCTCAATATTAACTTATTAGCAGAAACAAATTTTACTTAAAGAAAATAGTTAGATTTTTATTTTAATAGTTGATTCACGTCGTAAGAGCGTGAAACAGGTACTAAGGTATCGAAATGAAGCATCTCAATTTTATAAGCTTGTGCTTTACCTTTTACTTCAATAATATAATTTGAATTGATTAAAAAGGATTTGTGAACCCGCTTGAAAAACACCTCTTCTTTGATGAGCATGTCTTCAATTTTTTTAAGCGAAATGCGCTCCATTGATTTTTTCAATTGCTCATTTTTGTCTAAAAAATAAGTGATCACATAATTATCGTTTGCTTCAAAACAAATAATGTTTTTGATTTTAACTTCAATCAACAATTTTCCATTATCATTTTCAAGGTGAAAAATTTTATCCTCAATTTCAGAGGATACCTCATCTGTTTTAACACTCACTTTACTAAGGCTGGAAATTTTTTCTTCAGCTTCTTTAAAAAGGAATATTAATAAAGTTATGACCGTTGGCAGAAAAGAGGAAACAATAAATGCAGCTACAAAAATGAAATAATTAGTAAGTGATTCATTGCAAACGATCCAAATAATTGAACCGGCTAGAATTCCGCTCAATAGAAAAGAACTTGCAAGGATGATTTTATTTTTTCCAAGTTTTCTAGATTCCTTGATGCTCAAATGGATTATCAAAAATTCAATTAAAAAGCTACATGTAAAAACATAAGTCAGTAATAAAAATAAATTCAAATTCTCATTCAAAAACACTTTCGAATCAAAGAATAAATTGATCACGGTTTGATAAACTCCAAACCCCAAGGCAATTATTATTTTATTTTTCAATGTCAAATTCATTCTTTTGAAGCTGTTAATTTTTTTACACCATATAAAATTAGTCCTATCGACAATATTAAAAGTGCAACAACAAACCAAGTGATTTTCAATCCATATACCCTTAAATTCTTTTCAAATTTTTCATTTTTCTTTGCTAAATCTCTTTCTTCTTGAACGAGCTCAATTTCTAATTGTTTTTTTGTGATTTCATTTCTATAGTTTAAATCATCCAATTGATTTTTAATATGCAAACTGTTCATTTTCTCATTCAATTGAACAAATTGTTTGTACTTAGTAGCCGCTTTTTGCCAATCACCAGACTTTTCATACACCTCAATTTGAAGTTTTACTAATTCCAATAAATTCGTGCTATTCTTATATTTAAGAGATAGGATTTCTCCTTT
>VFKM01000090.1 GCA_009885545.1 Flavobacteriales bacterium | reverse complement strand
GCTTTTTTCCAAAGAGCAAAATCAGCAAAGAATTTTTTTTCATCCTGTGCATTCAATGTTCTAGTTTCTTCGGACAGTTCATCCACTTTTCGTCCACTTAAAATTCCATATTGAAATTTTTCGCCATACTTTTTTACGTCAAAATAAACCGAACCATTAACAACATAAGCAAAACCATTTTCAATGATTTTTTCAATATGTTCAATTTGCTCTTGAATATGTCCTGTTGCAGTAGGCTCAATACTTGGAGGTAACATATTATAAATGCGTTGTAATTCCTGGAATTTAACGTTGTATTTATAAACGATTTCTAAGGATTGCATTTGCTCCAATTTTGCTGCTTTTCCAATACTATCAACCTCATCACCAGCACTATTTGTTATATGGCCAGCGTCAGTAATATTTCTAACATATTTGACATTGTATTTCAATTTCAATAAATACCGATATATCATGTCAAAATTGATAAAAGTTCGCATGTTTCCCATGTGAGGCTCACTATACAAGGTTGGTCCACAAACATACATTCCAACAAAATTAGATTGAATAGGCTCAAACTTTTCTTTTTGACCTGAAAGACTGTTGTAAATTTTTAAATTTCCTTGCTGCGAACTCATTTTACTATCAATTTTGATAAACAAATGTAATTGAAATCACTGAATATTAATTTGATTTCTTATTCTTATTGAGATAATAAAGGTTGATTAATACAATTGCTGCATTGGTAATTATAATTGGCTTAGAATCTAATAAAATACCATAGAAAATAAAAAATCCACAACCTATAGTATTGATAATTCTCAAATAAACTATTTTCCCCATTAAAAAGGATATTAAAACAATTGCTGAAGCCAAATAGCCGATATATTCTGTATACTGTGTCATCAAAATTACATTATACAAAAAAGAGAACCAATCAGTTCCCTCTTTTCAATGATTAATATTTTATCCTCTCAATTTAATTCCTAGTTCTTTCATTTGGTCTTCATGCAAAGGAGAAGGTGCATCTATCATTGTATCACGACCGCTGTTATTCTTTGGAAATGCAATATAATCCCGTATCGATTCTGATCCACCCATAGTCGCAACCAGACGGTCTAAACCAAAAGCTAAACCACCATGTGGAGGAGCTCCATACTCAAATGCACTCATTAAGAAACCAAATTGAGCTTGAGCCTCTTCTTTTGTAAATCCTAATAAATCAAACATACGCGATTGTAAATCTCTATCATGAATACGAATAGAACCACCACCTAATTCAACTCCATTCATCGCTAAATCATAAGCATTTGCTCTAACTTTCCCTGGGTCAGTATTAATCAAATGCATGTCCTCCGGTTTTGGAGAAGTAAATGGATGGTGCATTGCATGATAACGCTCACTATTTTCATCCCATTCTAATAAAGGAAAATCCATCACCCATAATGGTTTGAATACATTTGGATTTCGTAAACCCAATTCATTTCCTAAATGCAAACGTAATTCACTCATTTGCTTGCGCGTTTTTTCAAGATTCCCACTCATTAAGAATAGTAAATCTCCCGGTTTAGCACTTGCTTTTTCTGCCCATTTTGCTAAATCTTCAGGAGAATAGAATTTATCTACCGAAGATTTGAAAGTTCCGTCTGCATTACAACGCAAATAAATCAATCCTTTAGCACCAATTTGTGGGCGTTTTACCCATTCCGTTAGCTCATCAATCTGCTTTCTTGTGTATTCAACACAGTCTTCTGCATTAATTGCAATTATAGCTTCTACTTCATCAAAGATTGCAAAACCTTTTCCTTTGGCAACATCATTCATATCAACGAACTCCATTCCAAAACGAATGTCTGGTTTATCAGAACCATAACGAGTCATTGCTTCAGCATAATCCATTCGCGGGAATTTTTCGACAAGCTCAACACCTCTTACCGACTTAAAAAGATGCTTTATGAGTCCTTCAAACATATTTAGGATGTCATCTTGCTCCACAAATGCCATTTCACAATCTATTTGTGTAAACTCAGGTTGACGATCGGCTCTTAAATCTTCATCTCGGAAACACTTTACAATTTGATAATATCTATCGAAACCAGAGACCATTAACAATTGTTTAAACGTCTGCGGAGATTGAGGTAATGCATAAAATTGACCTTCATTCATGCGACTTGGAACAACAAAATCTCTTGCTCCTTCAGGAGTAGATTTTATTAAAAATGGTGTTTCTATATCTAAGAAATCTTGAGAATCTAAATAAATTCTTGTTTGAAGCGCAACTTTGTTTCGCAAGCGTAATTTCTCTTGCATTGGATTTCTTCTTAAATCCAAATATCGATATTGCATGCGGAGTTCATCTCCACCGTCTGTATCATCTTCGATTGTAAATGGAGGTAATTTTGCGCTATTCAAAACAGTTAAATCTGAAACAACGATTTCAATTTCACCTGTTGGCATGTTGGTGTTTTTACTCGAACGCTCAACAACAGTCCCCTTTGCTTGTAAAACAAACTCACGTCCCAATTTACTTGCTTGAGCAAACAAATCGGCATTATCTTCTAAATTTAAAGCCAATTGTGTAATTCCATAACGGTCACGTAAATCGATGAAGGTCATTCCTCCTAATTCTCTTGTACGTTGAACCCAACCAGCAAGTGTTACTTCGTTTCCAATATGTGAA
Source organism: Flavobacteriales bacterium (assembly GCA_009885545.1). GTDB lineage: Bacteria > Bacteroidota > Bacteroidia > Flavobacteriales_D > Crocinitomicaceae > M0103. The sequence continues at coordinate 6,239 of VFKM01000090.1, read as the reverse complement.
GGGCGCAATTCGCCGCAAGTGTGTGATCTAAACATTATTTAATTTATTTGTATTCTAAGTTAACAAAGGTAAAAGTAAAATGGAAGAAGTAAATTTACGCTTCATTTTGCCTTTTTACTTCTTACTTTATTTTCCTTTTTATAATGGAATATTTCCATGTTTTTTGAAAGGCAATGTTTCACTCTTGTTTTCTAGCATTTTGAATGCTGCCACCAAGCGAGCTCTTGTTTCTTCCGGTAAAATAACATCATCAATAATTCCTCTTTCTGCCGCTCTATATGGATTTGCAAATAAATCAGCATATTCTGCTTCTTTTTCTTTCCATTTTTCTTCTTGATTAGAAGCTTCAGCAATTTCTCTTTTAAAGATGATTTCTGCAGCTCCTTTCGCACCCATAACAGCAATTTCTGCCGTTGGCCATGCATAATTCATATCTGCACCAATATTTTTAGAATTCATTACGTCAAAAGCACCACCATATGCTTTTCTTGTAATTACTGTAATTCTTGGAACTGTTGCTTCCGAAAACGCATACAATAGTTTAGCACCATGTGTTATAATTCCTCTCCATTCCTGTTCTGTACCTGGCAAGAATCCTGGAACATCTTCGAAAACTAAAAGCGGAATATTAAATGAATCACAAAACCGCACAAAACGAGCTGCTTTACGAGAGGCATCAATATCCAAAACTCCAGCCATTGCTGAAGGTTGGTTCGCTACAACACCTAGTGTTCTGCCTTCTAATCGTGCAAATCCTACAACAATATTTTTGGCAAAATCTTCCTGTACTTCACGGAAACTAGTGTCATCAATAACACATTCAACAACTTTCCTAATATCATAAGGGACATTTACATTATCTGGAATAATGTGTTTTATTGTTTCTAATTTTGAAGGATTGAATTCGAATTGTTTTGGTTGTGGAGGTAATTCATTTGCATTTTGAGGAAAATAAGTTACCAAATCACGTACTTTTTTCAAACATTCAACATCATTAGCAGCAATAAAGTGATTGACACCTGACTTTTCTGCATGTGTTTTTGCCCCACCCAAATCTTCAGAAGTCACTTCTTCATGTGTTACTGTTTTAACAACATTAGGCCCTGTCACAAACATATATGAAGTTTCTTCCACCATAAAAACAAAATCTGTTAATGCAGGGGAATAAACTGCACCACCCGCACAAGGTCCCATTATTACAGAAATTTGTGGAATTACCCCAGAAGCTCTTGTATTTCTATAAAAAATATCAGCATAACCTGCAAGTGAAACAACACCTTCTTGAATTCGTGCGCCACCTGAATCATTGATCCCAATTAGTGGAGCACCATTTTTCATGGCCAAATCCATTACCCTGCAAATTTTTGCAGCATGAGTTTCAGATAAAGAACCTCCTAAAACAGTAAAATCTTGAGAAAACACATAAACCAAACGACCATGGATTGTTCCGAAACCAGTAACAACTCCATCTCCAGGGAAATGTTGTTTATCCAACCCAAATGTTGTTGCCCTGTGTTCAACAAACTGCCCAATTTCATTGAAAGAATTTTCATCCAACAAAATTGTTAAACGCTCTCTTGCAGTTAATTTTCCTTGTTGATGTTGTTTTTCTATACGTGTTTTTCCACCTCCTAAATGAGAGGCTTCCCGACGATTTAAAAGATCTTCATTTCTGTTCATATCGATTCTTTTTCCCTTCTATTGACAAAGGTTAACAAAGATAAATTTAAATCTTGAAGGAGCTTCTTCAATGCAAAAAAATATATGAGACCTCTAAAAATAAATCTGTAATTACTTTTCTAAGCATCTTTTCTTTAATTTTGAAAGCACAATATAAAAATCAAACAAATGAAAATATTATTTAAGTTATTAGTTGTTGCTATTCTGGGATCTACTTTGTTAGTCACTTCTTGCAATAAATATGAAGAAGGATCAAACTTTTCATTGCTAACTGCCCATGCGAGGATGGTCAATACTTGGACTATAGAAAGCTATACAATTAATAATGTATCACAACCATTAAACACTACCAACGTTTATAAATTGGATAAAGAAGGGAAAGCTACACTTACCGTTTCTCTAGGTGTCCTTCAAGTTTCGGATTATGGAACATGGGCCTTAAGCAGCGACAAAAAACAACTAATTTTAATTGATTCAGCTGGCACAATTTCTAATTATGAAATAGTTCAATTAAAAAACAAAGACTTAAAAGTTAGAAAAACTGCTGCGAATTATGTAGAAGTTTGGACATTGACTGGAATATAATCATTCAAAATTTAGGTGATTCTAAAATCGATATTCAGTTCTTTATATTGATCCTTTAGCTTTTAGTTCTAAATACTTGTTTATCGTACTTATTGAAAGTTCGTTGGGTAAAGTTAATATAGTCTGAATTCCATTTTTTTGTAATTCATGGGTAATTCTCCCTTTCATAGAAGTCATCCTTTCCGCAACAGTTGATTGATAAATTTCTTTGATATTTTTAGCTTGTTGATATGCCAACTCTTGTAAGTCTGTGTTTTGAAAAAACACCACTACCAAAACGTGCTTTTGATTCAACCTTCTCAGCATTGGAAGAGCTCTTCTCATTGCAAATTCTGTTTCAAAATTTGTAAATAATACTAAAAGAGAACGTGTTTTTATTGTCCTTCTCACAGATTGATATAACAATTCATAATTCGGTTCAAGATAATGTGTTTTTTGGTTGTAGAGTTCTTCAATTATTCTGCGCATTTGGCCTCCAGATTTATCTGCTGGTAATTGGGATCCAATTTTATCAGAGAAAGTAATGAGTCCTGTTTTATCACCTTTTCTCAAGGCTATATTTGCAAAAACCAATGTAGAATTAATTGAGTAGTCCAACATACTCAATCCTTCAAATTGTACTTGCATGTTTCTACTTTTATCAATTATACAATAAATATGTTGTGATTTTTCTTCTTGATATTGGTTCACCATCAATTCATTTCTTCGACTTGTAGCTTTCCAATTGATTGTTTTCACTTCATCACCTTGAACATAGTTTTTAATTTGTTCAAATTCACTTGTGTTTCCAATTCGTCTAATTTTCTTTATCCCAGAACTTGTTTTTTGTTGTTGGAAAACCAATAACTCAAACTTCTTCATTTGAAGCACGGAAGGATAAACTTTTACGGATTCTTCAAGTTGAACGGTAATTTTTCGTCTGATTAAATTAAAAACGGAAGAAATTAATAAAAACACATTCCCGAAGGTATATTCACCCCTTTCTTTTGGGGTGAATTCATAAGAAAAAACACGGGTTTCACTGGGCATCATAAAAGCTTTAAATACCATTGAACGTTCTTGCATCTCAGCTGGAAACCCTTCGTGTAAATGGAACGATATCGGTTGAACAGTTTTATTTATAATACTGAACTCAACCATATTAATATCTCCCAAATTCAATCTGTTTTGAACTACTCTTTTAACCATTAATGGTTCTTTGGTAGCAAATATTAATAAGACATCTAAAAAGGTCAATCCAAATAATCCTAACAAACAAATTTCTGCAACAACGAATAACGATTCCAAAGCAAAGGATGCTGCAAATAATATTACTATTCCAGCAAAAAGAAGAAAGAAAAATCGTGTTAAAAATATGGCAGCTAGAACCCTCATTTATTATCTCGGTACTTCAATAGTTTGAATAATTTCATCTATTACTTGTTCAATAGAAATCCCTTCCATTTCAGCTTCTGGAGTTAAAATTAAACGGTGGTTTAAAACTGGTTTTGCCACGAATTGTATGTCTTCAGGTGTTACAAAATCTCTTCCTCTAATACCAGCAATTGCTTTGGCTGATTTAAGCATTGAAAGTGAAGCACGAGGAGAGCCTCCCAAATATATTTTTCCGTGATTTCGTGTTTTATGTGTGATTGCAGCGATATACTTCACCAAATTATCCTCAATGATTATTTTCTCAATAATATCTTGAATTTTTTGAATTTCGTTAGCTGTAAATACGGGCTTCACTTGATTTAAATCAGGTGCTTTAATATTATTTTTATACCTGTGAAGGATTTCTTCCTCTTGATGTAATTCAGGATAATCAAGTTTAATTTTAAATAGAAAACGGTCTAATTGTGCTTCGGGAAGATTATATGTCCCTTCTTGTTCAATTGGGTTTTGCGTTGCAACGACCAAGAAAGGAAAACTCATCGGATACATTGTTCCATCGTACGTAATTTGGCGTTCTTCCATTACTTCAAACAAAGCAGCTTGTGTTTTTGCTGGGGCACGATTAATCTCGTCAATCAAAACAATATTTGAAAATATGGGCCCTTTCTTAAATGAAAATGTAGAGTCTTTCATGTTGTAAACACTTGTTCCTAAAACATCTGAAGGCATCATATCTGGTGTGAATTGAATTCTTGAGAAGTCAACATCCAGCGCTTTTGACATTACTTTTGAAGACAATGTTTTTGCTACTCCAGGAACTCCTTCTAACAATAAATGTCCATTGGTGAAAATTCCTGCAATCATTAATTCAACCATGTTGTGTTGGCCAATTACAAATCGCGCAAGTTCAAGTCGAACATCATTCACTTTTGATGCTACCCAAACTAAATCAGGATTCTGGCGCTCAAAGCCGTAAGAGCTCGCTTCTACTTTTTCGATTTCCGGCAAAATTGCTTCGTTTGCTGCTTCATTTGCGGAAGATTCATTTGGCATGTATTTAGAAAAATCATTTTCTTCCTGCCCTTCTGGGTTGTTCATTTCATCATTCATCCTATTTCTAATTGATGGTGTTTGGCAATAAATTTATCGAGCTGTGTTCTATCAAAGCTACTCAATTCAAGGTTTGTAATTGTTATAATTCTATTTTCTGTGAATTGCAACTGAACTCCATTATTCACACGAGAAATATGCAATAAATCCGTTATTACGTATGTCTTTTTCTTCCCAAAAACTGGATAAAAGGTCGCATATTCTTTTTCGACTTTCAACAGGGGAATTGTAAGTCTTCTTATTCCAAGTGCAAGGATTAATGCTCCTAATGGCCATAATATAATCCCAATTCCAATAGCTGATACCAAGTAATAAAACCCAAGTAAGACAACAAAAATTCCGCTGAGAACGAAAAAATAAGAAATCCATAAATTACGTTGGATAATGAATGTTTGATTTTCAATTCGTTCCAACATTTTAAATGAAATCATACCTGTTTGAAGGTAAAATGCACGTTGTTTTTTGGCAACTTCAACAATATATTGATCATTTATTACTGATTTTGCTGTTGGTTCAAATAAAAATAATAAATCTCTTATTTCTGACTCTGGCAAAGCTGATTTTTCCACTAAACTGCGAATTTCTCTTTCTCGGTCTTCATCTCGACGGGAAATATCAATGAAGAAATGCTTATTTACAGCATCATAAAAATTCTTTCGCTGTACTTGAAGAATTCCAAGTGGATGTTGTTTGGCTAAATAGATGGAAGTAATTGTTTCTGCAAATGCCAAGGACATGTTCTTCTTTTTTGGGAGATAGGGAACAATTGGTTGCATTCGTTTTGCTCTGAAAAGCATAAATAATATTAAGCCTAAGAATGTTAAGCCAAGAGCAGCCATAAAACCTGGACTTTTTAGAATAAATTTTAAATAACTGTTGTCGGCTCTTTCAGCATCACCCTCTGCATCGTCCAAAGCAGAATCGTCTATATTCTCTTCATCTAAAAGCCTTCCTAATTCTAATAAATAAACAGCCTTTTCTTTTGACAAGTTATTGAGCACGAAAGATGTATAACGGTAACCTTCTGTTCGTTTCAGTTGATAATTAAAAAATATTTCCGGATTTGTATGAAGAAGAATCGACCCTTTTCCCAATTTGATACGGATGAAATTACTCATCTCCATAAATGACGAAAGTGATTGGTAGGTTGAATCAATCGGTTGAATTGCTGAAAATGCTTTCCACTCATGAGCCAGCGTATCATTTTGATAGATGTAATACATTGGGAATTTGTTGCGTTGAATAAACACATTGACGCTATCAGCAAAATCGTAACTGATTTCATAAGATTTGAAAAACCGTTGAATCAAATTTTCTGTCAATTCGTTGTAACTGATAAACAAGTCACTTCCTGCTTTAACACGATTCAATATTGTATCAATTTCACGATTTTGAAGTCCAAATCTGTTCCCAACAAATAGCATTGTTATATTCTGCTTCTTGCTGAGCACTGAATCCAATTGTATCCAATCAGTAATTGGTTGAATTGT